>JAKAXI010000160.1 GCA_021816665.1 Bacillota bacterium
ACATCTACGGTGGCGGCTTCCCACGCCTAAGTGTCAAATTGACATCTACGGCAGTGGCTGCCCACGCCTAAGTGTCAAATTGACATCTACAGCGGCGGCTCACCCCTCCTAAGTGTCAAATTGACATCTACGGCAGTGGCTTCCCACGCCGAAGTGTCAAATTGACATCTACAGCAGTGGCTCACCCCTCCTAAGTGTCAAATTGACATCTACAGCAGCGGCTTCCCACGCCTAAGTGTCAAATTGACATCTACAGCGGCGTTACCCGGATGACTTTCCGTTCCCTGTAATGTAGCCTGATCCCCTTGTCAACTCACGTGTAAATCTTACCGAACAGGCTGGCACACTCACACAGGATTCTAACCCAATCCCTAGTCCTTTGAAGGAGGAGTGGGAGGGGTGAATGGCCGGCAGGCCAGAGGGGAGGAGCGAAGCGGCTTCCCCTTGGCAGAGCCTGTGGAGCTTGTGGGCAACCTGCTCTTTGGTTGTCCACAAATCCATAGGCGGGGTCAGCGTATCATTGCTTGCCCTCCCGGCGCACTGTGCGTGTTACCGGAGCCTAGGGGTGGCGGCGCCCTCTTTTGCCTGGGAGGGTTAGGGCTTTGCCAGGGAAGGGTTCATAACTGTGCTCTCACGCTCGCGGGCACATCTTGACGTTTCCTGCTGTCCATTCAGGATTTTCGATTTCTCTGCCCGGTTGCCTGCCCGCAGGTAATGTGCGCGCATGGTGTTGAGGTGTATCCGGCGCCTCCTCATGGCCTTTTGCATGTTGTTCAGGTATTCCCGGCGCCTCCTCACGCCCATTCGCAGGTATTCCCGGCGCCTCCTCACGCCCATTCGCATCGAGGCCCCTCAGTAAGATTTCGATTTGAGCGATCCGAAGCCTCTCGGTTAGAACGCGTCCAGAGGGTCCCTCGACTTCCTCCACCGCCTCGACCGCGGCGACCTCCCAACCCCAAGTTTGGTATACTTACGAGTTTTGTATAATCATCAACCGCAACATCAGCGGTACCCCACATGCACAGAGGAGCAGCGATGTGACCGGGTCAACAGCCATTCCCGCTGCCGCAAAGCGGGTGTTTCAGATCGCGTGGCCCGCGATTGGCGACGCTTACCTGCAAAACCTGCTCGGCGTCGTCGACGCAGTGTTTATCGCTAGGATAGGTCTCGTCGCCATCGACGCCGTAGGTGTCACGAACGTCTACAGTATGACGTATACCGGCGTGTTCATTGCCGTGTCAGCAGCGCTGTCCGTGTTTCTCTCGCGCGCCGTCGGAGCCAAGGACTATGCCAGAGGCCGTGCAGCCATCACGCACGGCTTGCTCATTGCGTTCATTCTCGGTCTCATCCTGTCGGTGCTTTCGGTCTTCCTCAGCGTCCCGCTGCTGCACATCATGGGTGCCCGCGGAGCCTTGCGGCGCGAGGCGTTCCCCTATTTTGTCGTGGTCCTCGACATTTCGCCCATCATCGCGCTGTTCACGGCTCAGTCTGCAGCGTTTCGAGCGATTGGCGGTACTCGTACCCCGCTGCGTCTCACCTGGAGTATGACGAAGTTCGCTGTGCCGGCGGCAGTCGAGCGCCTATCGATGCGCCTTGGCCAAGTCATCTACTTCGGCCTCATCGTGCGCATGGGTGTCGATGTCTACGCGACGCACAACATCGCAGGCACCTTGACCGCCTTCGCGTCCACGATCGGCGGTGGATTTGCGACCGCAGCAACGGCGACCATCGGTCAATCGATCGGCAGTGGCAACGAAGACGATGTCCGGGTATATCGGCGCTGGTGCTATATCGAAGGTGCAGTCGCGATGACGGGGGTGACGATTCTGCTGTGCTTGTTCAGTCCGTGGCTAGGACTACTGTTCACGCACAATCCACACGTGGTGCATCTTCTGTTTATCATCCTGGCGATCGACGTGTTCTCACAGCCATTCCTCGCCGCCGTGCTGGTGGACACGTCCGCCATTCAGGCAGGTGGGAACAGCCGATTCCCGATGATCACGACAATGATTGGCATTTGGTGTATTCGCACCCTCGGTGTCTACGTGTTTGCGTGGCGGCTCGGCTTCGGCCTGCCTGCCGTGTGGGTGAGCATCGCGGCAGACAATGCCTTGCGCGCGGGCTTGTTTCTGTGGTACCGCCGAACCCGCAACTGGGTTCAGAAGCTGGCGTAGGATTTGCCCCACGACATTCGTCCCGATGTGGCGATACAGAGTTCGTCTGCGGCTACACGTCGTTCACCCGGCACTGTGCTGCTACAAGCTACTCACTGCCTCTCCCCCACGACGCACCGCCGAAACCAGATGAGCACCGCCGTAGAACGCGGCTGACAGTGCCGCGACGAAGAAGCCGATTGGCCAGGCTGTGTCGTAACCGAGAACGAGTGCGATCCACACAGTGATTACGGAAATGATAGCCGCCAAAGCCATTGCTCGACCCGGCCGATGGGTCAGGTGTGCAGCGGTCGCTGGCGGACCAATCATCAGACTGAACGAGAGCAACGCTCCGACGACGGGGACGGTGATAGCCGTTGCGACGCCGATGACCACGAGGAACAGCAGGTCCACTGCGCCGACGCGCACGCCGCGCGCGTGTGCTGACTCTCTTGTGACCGAAGCGAAGAGCAGCGGGCGATACAGCAGTGCGACCACGACAAAGCACACGGCGGCAATCGCGATCGTGGTGTACAACTGGGCGCGGCTGACACCGACCAACTGGCCAAAGAGCAGCGCGTACGCCCCCGCCGCATAGGTATTGCTGAGCTTCAAAAAGAGCGCACCCGTACCGAGCCCGGCGACGAGGGTGAGCGCGATCACGACGTCATGTTGCCCTTTTTTCCCCAGCCCACCCATCGTGACTGCCCCAGCGAGAGCGAACGCGACAAGTCCAAACATCGGGTTAATATTGACGAGCACGGCTCCAGCGGCTCCGGCAAAACCGATTCGCGGCAACGCGTGGGCGACAAACGCTGAGCCGCGAATCACGACAAAAAAGCCCACGAGTCCGGAAACAGCAGCTACCAGTGTACCGCTCAAAAAAGCGTTCAACATAAAAGGTTGCGTGAATAAGCCCGGTGCAAACAGCGTCGTCATGGCACCTTCACCTCCTGCTGCAAGCTTGGACGTTCAACTGCGCGGGACCTCTCCGGTACGAATCGAGCGGCAAGGTAAAACAATAGCACGAAGACAGCGATGAAAAAGCTCACGGGCCATCCACGTCCGTACGGTGGCCAGTAGTAGCTGTCGTACGAGCAGACAATCCCGGCCCAGGTTGCGATGACTGCTACCGCAGCAGACCACACGAGTGCCCTGCCGGGTCGCGCAGTAAGGCGCACGGCGGTCGCTGCCGGACCGATGAGGAGCGCCGTGCTAAGCAGCGCGCCGAGCACCAGCGCCCCGTCTTCGACCGCGGCTGCCATGACAAACATAAAGAGCATACTCACCCACCGCACCGGCACACCACGAGCCTCTGCCAAGGTGGGACTCACGGAACTGAGCAGAAGTGGCCGGTACAAGATAGCCAAAAGCACAAGCGCCGCCATCCCGACTGCGATGACAAGCGGCGTCAAGGCGGGGTTAAAGACAAAAACTGAGCCAAAGAGCACGAGCATCGAAACGGTCGCATTCGCCTGCTGAGTATCAATGTAGAGAAACAGCGCACCGAGTCCCATCGCGAACGACAGCACTAACCCAGTGGCTACGTCGCGGTTGCGAATGCGTGACCCGAGCCCCTCCATGCCTGCGCCGGCGAGCAAACCAAACGACAAAAATCCGTACCACACGTTCGCTCCGAGCATGACTGCACCAGACGCGCCGGTCGCACCGAGGTCAGTGAGCGCGTGACCCGCAAAAGACTGTCCGCGCACAATCACAAATACTCCAACTAGGCCGGATACGATCGCAATGGCGGTGCTGACCCACAACGCGTTGACGACCTCGTGATTCGCAAAGAACCCAGGAGCCAAGATAAAGTGCCACGTGCCGCTCATGGTGCCGCCACTTCCTCGCCCGCACAGCGGGATCGGTCACTTGGTTCGAGAAGACCGTATTCTCCGCCTTCGCCACCTACTACGATAATCCGGTTGCGGACACGCAACACCTCCACCTCGTAACCGTAGAGCGTTGACAGGACTTCGCTTCTGATCACGTCCTCGACGCGGCCTGTGACTGCCTTCCCGTTCGCAATGTACACGACTTTGTCCATCACTGGGAGCAAGGGGTTCATGTCGTGAGCAACCATCATCACCGCGATCCCCCGGGACTTCGCCACTTCTGAAACCAGGTGAACGACTTCGTAGGCGCTCCTGATGTCAAGGTTCGAGAGCGGTTCGTCGAGCAACATCACCTTTGGGTCAGAGAGCAGGGCTTGCGCGATGAGCAACCGCTGTTGCTCGCCGCCAGAGAGCCGCCCAACTGGTGCGTCTGCGAAGCGCGTGGCATTTACCGCACACAGGGCCTCATCAATTTTCTGGCGTCTGCTTCGATTTGGCAGAGGCATACCCCAGCGATGCCCATCAATGCCGAGGCCGACCAAGTCTCGCCCACGCAGCGGCGTGTCCGGTTCGAGGTGGATTTTCTGTGGCACATAGCCAATCTGTTGGCTGCCGTGACGCGTCGGCTTGCCAGCCAAGGTGACCTGTCCTGTAGATGGTGCGAGCATGCCCAAAATGACGCGCAACAGCGTCGTCTTGCCTGCACCGTTGGGGCCGATCAGGCCAATAAACTCCCCGGGAAATACGTCGACGTCAATGTCCTCGAGGATCCGGCGGTCGCCGTACCGGACACTGATTTGGTGTAGTTGAAGCACTGGCTGTCCGATCACGTCCATTTAGCTCACCATCCCTGCTGATGTGCCGTGTTGAATGGCGTTAGATAGATCTCTCACTTCGGATTGCATCCACGACTGGTAAGTGTCAGAAGGAGGCATCGTCTCGAACACGCCAACTACAGGCACGTGACTCGCATGCGCCTCACTTAACAGTGCATTCGTCGCTGTATTGACAGCCTGCAAATTGTAAACGAGCACTTTTACTTTGTGCTGTGTAATCAAATCATCTTCAGTCTGCACATCTTGCGGCGCTGGGTCGATCCCGTTCATCACCGCTACTTGGAACGTCCAAGGCGTCTTGATGTCCATCCCCGCTGCCTGCAACAGGTAGTCGGCCACTGGCTCGGTCACGGCGACAGGGGTGTTAGCCTCCGTTCGTCTGACAGCTGCAATTGCCTGGTCGAGTGACTTGATGGACGCTTCGAACGTCTGTAAGTGCTGTTTGAAATAGGCTGCATGCGCAGGGGCTTCACGGGCCAAGTCTTGTTCCACGACCACGGCGATACGAGCCATTGTCGCCGGGTTATACCACAGGTGCGGATTCGGTGTTTTGGGACCGTAGCCAAGCGACTGCGCCACGTCGATCACCTTGCGCCTCGGATTCGGCGAGGCAGCTTCAAGTTTGTTCATGAACCCGTCGTAGCCAAGGCCGTTCTGTATTACGAGCTGTGCTCCGCCGATGAGCGCCGCGTCTGCCGTACTTGCCTCATACGTGTGCGGGTCCGTGTTCGGGTTGCTCATCAACGCCTTGACAGAGACGAATTGGCCACCAATCTGA
>JAKAXI010000161.1 GCA_021816665.1 Bacillota bacterium
AGTTCGGCCAGAGCGCCGACCTGACAGAGGACCTCCAAGCGCTGCTCCAAGTATTCAAGGGACTCAAGCTCAACGTAATTGCCGTCGACCAGACATCGCCGGAGTTATCCAGAAACGGTCTCTCCTGTGTCAAAGTAATTGTTCCAGGCATGCTACCGATGACTTTTGGCTACCAATTCACACGTCTCGAGCACCTCGACCGAGTGCTCAACGTTCCGATGCAACTCGGGTATAAGGACCGACCGTTGACGAAGAAGGAACTCAACCCACATCCACACCCGTTTCCTTAGGCCGAAGGTAATCGAAAGTTCCGGGGAGGGCGACCAATGCAACTCGATGACTTTTTGCTCCACTTGCACTTTGACATCGACAAAGTCCGTCCCGTCGACGCACAAGTCGACTGGGAAGACGCGCCGCTGCCATTCAAGTTGTACCAAGGTCTGCCAACGATCGCGTTACCTCCGTCAACGTCTCTACAGACACCGATGTCAGGCGGCAGCCGTCCGACCAGGATGCTCCCAACCGGCAACCCGAGTCTCAAGGAACTGGCTACGTTTTTCTGGTACACCTACGGGCTGACACACTTGAGTCACGCAGTCCTGCCCGGATCGGATGAAGGTAGAGAGACGAGCATTTTGCAAGCTCTCCGTCGGTTCGTACCCTCCGGCGGGGCACTCTACCCGAGCGAACTGTACGCCTACTTACGCACAGATGCGGTACCGACCGGCTTCTACCACTACGATGTGGCGCACCACCGCCTCGTGCTCCTGCGCGCAGGCAACTACGACACCTATCTCGAAAGTGCACTTGGGCACCGCTGCGATCTGTCTTCGGCCATTGGCTTGGTGTTTGTGTCGACCGTGTTTTGGAAGAACTATTATAAGTACCGCGACTTTGCGTATCGATTGCAAGGACTCGACGCCGGCGTGCTCGTTGGGCAATCGCTCTCGGTCGCAGAAGCATGCGGTTACTCCGGTTCCGTGTACTTGCAGTTTCTTGACTGCGCGATGAATCACATCCTTGGGTTAGACGAAAAAGATGAGAGTGTGTACGCCGTCATTCCACTACACCATGTCGGACACGGACCCACCAGTCGGGAAAGAATACGTGAGGCGTCAGCGGCTGTAACCGATGAAGTCCTCACCAGCGACGTCCAGCGACTCAACCATCGACACTATGTAAAGTCGCAGAGGCTCACCCCTTACCCGTTGCTGCGCGAGGCCAACCTAGCCGCGATGTTCCATTCCACAGATGAGTTTCGCGGTGCCAGCAATCAGGAGTTGTGCGAAAGTACTGCGGTCGGTGAACAAATGCCGCTTCACGATGAAGACCATCGTCTGGCAGACTTCGATACAGCCTGTCGGCAGCGGTTTTCACCAGCCCTTGATTTCACCTTCGTTCCAGTCAGTCTCAAACAACTCACCACAGTGCTGCGCACAACGGCTCGCCTTTCTTATACCCGCGACACTGAGCCCACTTTCCAGCCTTCACACCCTCCGATTCAACTAGCCGTCTGCGTCCACGGAATCGACGGCATTCAAGACGGCGCGTATCTCTACACCCCGGACTCAGATGCACTGCACTTGCTCCGGTTGGGAGACGTGCGCATGGAACTGCAATACGGGTTGTCGATGCCTACGGTCAATCTCTTTCAAGTGCCGCTCTGCTTCCACCTAGTGGGGGCAGGTGACCATCACCGCGCCGACTTCGGGTACCGGGGGTACCGAATCCAGCAGATGGAGGTCGGAATCGCCTTGCAGCGACTGCTGCTCGCAGCCTCCGCAGTCGGTCTGGCGGGTCACCCTCTGCTCGGGTACGACGAGGCGGTGTGCGACCGCATCTACCACTTCGACTCGAAACGACAGACTTGCCTGATTCAGGTTCCGATGGGCCGGTATCGCAAGCAGTCACGGTTCGAGGGGAGACTCTGACTCCGCGGCTGTCCCACTCTCGCCGCTGGCGACGTGGTCGAGACACGCTAAGCGCAGTCTGAGCTGGACAAGCCTCACGTAGCGGAACATTGCCCTCTCACCACTGCACTTCGTTCCGCCACCACGCGCCAAGTAAATATAATTACTTTAAGAAAAAAATATGATTTCATTTTAACGTAATCTAAATTACTTTGTACTCAAAGGAGGGTACAGTTGTGGATGAGGACATTCGTTTGAACGTACCGCTGTTGCGCCGGAAAGTGCCCAACCTGACCAATGCGGCGAAAGCAGTTGGCCTTCGCCCTGCGACAGTCTCCAATCTGTGCACTGGCAAAATTCCACTGGCTCGTGCTGAGATCCGCACGCTGGTGACATTAGCCACTTTAGCAGGGTGCTCACTCGACGAGTTGGTGATCAGAGGCGGGAAAACTGGGATGATGGAATCCGGGATCAAAGTCTTAGACTTGTTTGCACCCTTGGTACGCGGTGGCACAATTGGGCTGGTGGCACGGACAAACGTGGGGCAATTGGTGCTAGTCCAAGAGTTGTTTCATCGGTTTCAACAACGGGATTACGCCACAGTGTTCTGGTCGCCGTTCGCGCTCCATGAACTCACCGACTCGGACAATGTCCATCACGCCATCAAGGACCTGATGGACAGCGCCCAACTCACGGGAACTACTTTGGACGAAATCTACTCTCTGATTGACCAGCGCCAGAGCGAGCATGACATCCTGCTTGCAGCGGACCGGCGCACGGTCCTGTCCGGCGGACTGTGGACACTGAACGAGAAGCTCAACGAATTCGGTGCGCGTCCGGTCACGACCATTTTGGTGGACGTGAGTGGCGAAGCCGCGGACGAGGACATACCGTACGGCCCACTTGACACGTTACTTCGCTTCGACGTGAATCTTGTGACACGCTCACTCTATCCCGCAGTCGACCCCGTCACTTCCACCTCTGCCCTGCTAGAAGGCGCTCAGGCGGAGATGACTCACCTCACGATTCAACAGCGTGCCAAAAAACTGCTGCGCAGATACAAAGAATTGCGCTCACTCGTTGCGGCGTGGGGAGTCGATCGACTGTCAGACATGGACCGGGTCACGTACCATCGTGGTGAACGGTTAGAGGCGTTCTTGTCTCAACCGTTTTATGTAGCGGAGCCATTTACACACCGTGAGGGAGTCTCCGTCCCGCTCGATGACGCGCTGAACGGAACGCGGCGGATTCTGGACGGTGTGGTAGACGACCACCCCGTGGAGGAATTTCTCTACACTGGCAAGCTCGAGTTCTAGCAGCCGAAGCGGACTGCGACCTAGACGGATTACAGGCTCGTTGCATCAGTCTCTCGTTGCATGGCGTATGCCGGTTGTCCTGGCACTTGCGAGATCCGGCGAAGGAGTACGATCAGGTAGACGCCGGCCGCAACGAACACAGCCGCGGACAGCACCGCCAGCCAACCGAGTGCCCGGGCACCGACCAGGGCGCCGCCAGCGAATGACCCTACGGACGTCCCCACGTTCGTGCCAAAGACGCGAACACCGAACATCTGCGAGAAGTCGGTCACCGGCGTCAGTTCCAGGAATGCCGCGTCGACAATCGGGCCTGGAATCGAGGTGGTCGCTGTGCGCGCCAGATACAGCGCACTGTACGCGCCCGGGTTGCGGAAGAAGGTGAGTCCAAGTGTCAGCCCAATTGTGGCAACGTAACTAAGCCCCAGAGTGGAGTTACGGCGGAACTTGCGCAAGAGCGCGGAGACAAACAACGATCCGAGGGAGACCATGAAGGTCCCGCCCGCTGCAACGATCGCTGTCCCGTGCGTCGACATACCGAGTTGCCTGTGGATAATGATCGTCGCAAACTGATTGACGAGCGCCATTCCAATCCCAAACATGCAGGCGTACCCCGACATGGCAAGGATGCGCCGCGATGGTCGCCGGAAAGCGGTGTGGGTCTTGGTGTCTCGCCCCTTTGTAAAGAGGCGAATCGGCATGGCTGCAAGTGTGACGAGAGCACCGACTACGACTGCAGTCCCGTACCCGGACGCGGCACTGACCCAGCCCGACGCCACACTGCCAGCGCCAATGACGAAACTGTACAAGGCGACGAATTTGCTCAGCACGCTCGCCATCTCTCGGTCCGAGCTGAGCGTCTTCAAGACCACGTTCTCCGTGCTCATCAAAAGCGCTGCGCTGAGTCCCGTCACGATGGACCCGACGGACCACAGAAGCACTGTGTGGGTGAGCGCCGTGATGAGGTAACCAAGAGCCAAGCCAAAGCTTGTCGCCTTCCACACCTTGGACGCCCCGATGTAATCCGCAACGGGTCCAAACAGCAGCGCACCGACGCCGCCGCAAAGTGCATTCAGTGCGAACTGAAAGCCAACCATGGCGTCGCTGGCGCCGTGCGCCACATAGTAGAATGGCTGGGCATATTGGAACAGGCCAATCCCGATGTCGAGAATCACCTCACTGACGAGATATAAAGCTAAGTCGCGTTTCATAGCTGCCTCCTGAAGCGAAATCCTCGGTTCTCGCGATAAATCAACTATAACCGATCGCAACCATTCTGATGAGTGCGAAATTATGGTGGGTTCGTGCTGTATTCTGCGGCCTCGTTCTATCGCATAACTGCAACTGCCATCAATATAATGAGACGCGAGGAGTGACAGACGAGCGGCCCGAGAGAGTCGGACTGCTGTGCACACGCTGCTTGTGGCCCTTGACGACAGAACCCGTAAGCTGTACACTTAATTTATATTAAATCTAAATATAAACCGTATGATAGAGAGGAGAATGCTTATGCAGGACACTACCGATACCGGCAGATGCCCGGTCATGCACGGAAGTACGACGACTCACCAATCCCGCGGACCGTCAAACAAGGACTGGTGGCCAAACCAACTCAACTTGAACATCCTGCGTCAGCATGACCGTAAGTCAAACCCGATGGGTGATGGATTCGATTATGCCAAGGAATTTGAACAATTAGATTACGATGCCCTCAAGCGCGACCTTCGCAATCTCATGACAGACAGTCAAGATTGGTGGCCCGCTGATTACGGACATTACGGCCCCTTTTTCATCCGTATGGCCTGGCACTCTGCAGGTACATACCGGATTGGCGACGGTCGCGGCGGCGCTGGAACCGGTTCACAGCGCTTCGCTCCCCTAAACAGCTGGCCGGACAACGTCAACCTCGACAAGGCACGCCGACTGCTCTGGCCAATCAAGAAAAAATACGGGAATAAAATTTCTTGGGCCGACTTGATTGTCCTCGCTGGCAATGTCGCGATCGAGTCCATGGGCGGCAAGACAATCGGCTTTGGGGCAGGCCGGATAGACGTTTGGCACCCTGAAGAAGACATCTACTGGGGCGCAGAAACCGAGTGGCTCGGTGACAAGCGCTACACTGGTGATCGCGATCTGGAGAATCCGCTTGGCGCCGTTCAGATGGGTCTCATCTACGTGAACCCGGAAGGCCCAAACGGAAATCCTGACCCGCTCGCTGCTGCTCGCGACATCCGTGAGACCTTTAAGCGCATGGCGATGAACGACGAAGAGACCGTAGCGCTGATTGCAGGCGGCCATACATTCGGCAAGGCGCACGGTGCCGGCGCTGAATTTGAGGCTA
>JAKAXI010000162.1 GCA_021816665.1 Bacillota bacterium
CCACATTGGCGTTACCGGGCGCAAGTGCGTCGGCATTTGCGCCATACTGGCGTTATGAGTCCCTTTACGCCAATATGGCGCAACCGGGCTCCGTCAGGCTCCATCCATTCCCATCAGGCTCCATCCGTTCCCATTACGCTCCGTCCAATCACGTTCGTTCAGTTCCGATGGCGACTTGAGTCCAATTGTGCGCTCACGTCGACGTGACTCAGCCGTTTACAATCATTATCGATAACGATAATATACAGGCAGGTGAACTTACATTGTTGCGGGAGGTGCGCCTTTCCTTGAAGACAGATTCAATGACGGAACTGATGCTCCACCCCGTGCGGTTTCGCGTCATCCAGTGCTTGCTCGGCGACCATCACAAGACAGCACAGCAGATTAGCGAGGAACTCCCGGATGTTCCACAAGCGACGCTGTATCGGCACCTCAACAAGCTGGTCGATGGCGGTGTGCTCCACATCGTCGACCAAAACCAAGTGCGAGGCGCGGTGGAAAGAGTGTACGCGCTGCATGCGAAAGTCTCCGACGTCAACAGTGAGGTCATGGGGATGTCACGTGACCAGATGCGGCACACGTTTATGATGTTTGTCGCTTCTCTCGTCGACGACTTCGACCGCTACCTCAAGCGCGACAAGATCGACCTCTACGCGGATGGCGTCAGCTACCGCAAGGCGACGGTGTACCTTTCCGACGACGAATTCAACGCCCTGCTTGCTCAAACCAGGAAGTTGCTTGAGCCCACCTTGCAAAACGAACCTGCCCCGGGACGTAAACGCAGGGTCATCGCGAACGTTGTTATGCCGGATTCCAACCCCTCGGACGGAAGGTGAACGTATGACGGATACCACGAAGCCAGGACAGCTGCAACCCGAACCACCGACTAGCAAGCCTGAACGGACTGCAGCGCCTTTGGTACGGACCATACTGCTGATGATCCCGCTGTATCTGCTCGTGCCAGTACTGTTTGCCCTGGTATTCCTGGCGTTCGGCCACGCGCTGTCCTGGGGTTTGTTCGGTATCGGGGCAGTCGGTTGGTGGGCCGCCTACCTGTTACGCATGCCCATCAGCCTCGTGCTTTCCAAAGGAAGGACCGACCGTCAGCCGAAGGGTATTGTCTATTTTTCGGGCCCACTCGAAGAGGGAGTCCGCCTCGTCGTGCTACTCATCTTCGGCGCTTCAATGTCCACAGCGCTCTCCATCGGGCAAGGGTGGGCCGCCATTGAAGTGGTGTTTGCCATCGTTCAGGGGATCGCAATAACGTCACTCAAATACCGCACAGATGAGAAGGCGTTGCAGGCCAAGGCAATGTTGGCCGAGAACGGGATCCCGACCGAAGGAAATCCCATTTGGGGAGCCGTCGAGCGCGTGTTCGCGAGCGCGTTTCACATTGGCGCAGCGCTCGTGATCGCCTGGAACCCGTGGCTCGTGATTGTGATGACACCAGTGCACACTGGGTTCAACGTGACTATCCTCGGTGCGGTCAAGCGGTGGTCAATCGCGGCCGGCGAAGCGGTCGCTGCAGGATTTGGTACCGTCGTTCTCGCTGCCGGGCTGTTACTACACCTGGTTGCCTAAATGAAAAGAGTCGCTGCGGGGTCTCGTATTCTTTCTCCCATCCGCAGCGACTCTTTTGTTGACTCGTGCTGTTCAGTTCGTTCGTTTCCCGCCCGTCAGGTACCGACGCCGCCGTGAGACGATCCACGCCTTAGGCCCGCCCGAACCGCGGTGTCAGACGCCGCAACGTACGCGCATGTTTGCGGTTGGTTCCGACTTCGACCGCTGACGCTTCATACATCCACTGCGTGCGATTGATACGCTCCACTTCTACTTTCCTTTGTTGTAACAGCCTCTGTGCTTCGTAGTAGTTGTTCAACATTTCTCTCCACCCCCACGGTGGTCTCCCCGTTTGTTTGGTGATTGCGGGGAACCCCTATGCCTGAATCATACTCACTGGGGGTGTAGCCAAGTAGCGAGGAATGTCAACAGTTTGGCTGCCAAATGTCAACGTTGACATTTGGCATCGCCAGTTACAACACAGAGTCGCAGGCTAACCATCGGTACATGAACCGTTCAGGGGCCTGCGCAGCCCGCCTACAGCTTGAAAAGCCCCGTTTCCAGCGCAATCGCGACCGCGTCAGTCCGCGACTTCGCGCCCAGTTTATCGTAAACGCGCGAGAGGTACGTGCGGACCGTGCCTTCCGTCAAGAACAACTGGTTTGCGATCTCCTTGTTCGTAAATCCCTTCGCGAGCATCTGCAGCACCGTCAACTCTCGTTCGGTCAGGTCATCCCCGATGCCGACCCGGTCCTGACCAGCCAGACCTTTGCCCATGCGGCCGCTTCCGGCCCGCGCTTTGCCTGTCAGCTGAGCGTCGGTCGGCTCGTCGCCTGCTTCCACACCGCCCACACCGTCATTCGGCCCTTCATCCGTTTTTGCCTGGCCGAGTTTCTGCAACTCTGCCTCCACTGCCTGCGTTACCGCTGGTAGCCACGTCCGCGCGTTCGTTGCCGACACAGGTGCGGCGGCGGCTCTCAGATCGTCCGAGGACCAACGCGATCGCATGCGGTCGGTGGCCGTACGAAGCGCATCCTGGAGGCGAGTCGAAAAGTCAAACGTCGCGGCAGAGAGCTCGCCAGCTGCCTCGAGTAGTGGCAAAGCAGCCGATTCCATGTCGCAGGACGTGAGCAGTAGGAATGTCCAAGGCACAAAGTTCGCGGTCATACCAGGATCATGCAGCGTATCATGCAACACCGACAAGCCCTCGCGCAGAGCGCGCAGAGCGTTCTGGTTGTCTCCCGTCCGCTGGTAGCACCGCGCGAGCAAGAGCCAAGTCTCCGCCGCATTCGACTGGTGGTTCGCCTGCATGTACTGAAGCGAGTCGCGCAGGTATGGAATGGCCTCTGCTTCCGCGCCCGTGGCGACGCCGAGAAAGCCTGTCATCGCGCAGGCGTACGCGTACGCAAACGTGCCTTCATGTCCTTTCGCAGCTGCGAGTGCGAGCCGCGAGTGGCTGCCTGCCTGTTCCAGATCGTTCATACAAAGCGAGAGATAGGCGAGAATGCCGTGCCCAGTGACCACCTTGGACCAGTGTGTCGCGATGGCCAGGAGTTCCTCGAGCAGTGCCACCTTTCGCGCCGTCTGCGACGGGAGCAGCACCTGCGCGAGTTGGATCAAACCAACTTGTACGGTGCTTGAATCTCCAATGCGCCGCGCGATCGCAAGGCCGTCCTGGACGCACTCCACAGCTTCATCGCCCCGCCCAGCGACGCGTGCGAGTTGACCCATGCCGATCAGCACAAGAGCGCGGTCGCGCGTTTCCCCCTGTGATCCCGGTAAGTCGACGATCTCGCGCAGCAACTCGTAGCCGTACGTCTGCTGCCCCGTTGCGTAGTAATAGGCCGCAAGCGGGAAGCTCATCGCGAGAGCAGTCGGCGAATCCGGTTGGGTGGTGCTGTAGCGGACGGCCGCGATCACGTTGCTGATGCGGCTGCGCACTTCCGGCAGACTGGGCGCGAGCCCTGTGTACTGTTCGCGGTACTTCTCGTTCACTTTCGCAATAAAGTCCGCGTAGTAGTCGCGGTGTCGTCGGCGCAGAAGCGCCCCCTCACCGGATGCGTTTAAGCGGTGCAGCCCGTATTGGCGCAGCGTCTCCAACATGCGGTACCACGTGACGCCGGCGTCCGTTGTGGCCGTCACAATCGACTTGTCGACAAGGCGCGACAGCGTGTCGAGCACTTCGTGCGCAGGCAAACGGTCGTCGGCCACGACCGCTTCGACATCCTCGAGCGGGACGCTCGGCTCAAAGACGGACAACCGCTGCCACAAAATCTGTTCCGTTTCCGTGAGCAAGTTGTAGCTCCAGTCAACAAGTGCTTGAAACGTCCGCTGCCGCGGCTCCGCGGAGCGCGAGCTGCGCGTGAGGATCTGATAGCGATCGCCGAGCCGAGCCGCGATTTCCTCTGGCGTCAGCACGTTGATGCGGGCTGCAGCCAGTTCTATCGCCAGCGGGATCCCGTCGAGCGCCCGACAGATCTCCGCGACTGCGTGAGTGTTTTGTTTGGTCAACGCAAAATTCGGATCGCGTTGCCGCGCTCGCTCCACAAACAACTGCACCGATTCCACGCTGGCTACAGCCTTCAAGTCCGCCTCCGCTTCGGGGGCCGGAACGTACATAGGTCGCAGTGGCTGCACGACTTCACCGGCAATGTCGAGCGCCTCGCGACTCGTGGCCAGAATGTTCACATAATCGGTCTGTTCTAGTAGCGCGGTCGCAATCTCAGCGCACTCGTCGATCAAGTGCTCGCAGTTGTCGAGCAGTAGTAGCAGTGATTCCTCAAAATGTTCGATCACGGCCTCAGACAGCGTCCGCCCACGCAAACGCACGCCAAGCGCACTCGCGATGTGAGAGGGAATGGCGTGCGGGTCACTGAGCGGCGCAAGCTCGACCATATATACGCCGCCAGGAAAGCGATCCGCCACTCTGGCCGCGACTTCCATCGAAAGTCTTGTTTTTCCTGTACCGCCAGGTCCCGTGATGGTGACCAAGCGCGTCGTTACAGCAAGTTCGGAAGCGACTAGATCTAAGACTTCTTCGCGACCGATAAACTGGGTGAGCGGTCGGGGAACGTGGATGTGAGAACTTGCTCGCGACTGTGCCGACTGCGTGTCTTCCATCTCGCGGACCACCTCAAATCGTCCGTTCCTGTGTGCAGGACTAGGTACTACTTGTATTTTACTGCGAACCGAGTGTTTAAAGGACAATTTTGTTCATAGCGGATCAACCGAACGCAGAAAAGGGGCTGTCCCACAAGACTGGAGCGCCTTGGGTAGCCCCTTTGCGTATGGTTGCCGTGCAGAATGCCCCGGCGCTCTTAGAATTTCCCGTACTGCTCGGCGATCGCGCCAAGCAGAAGCTCATCCCTCATGCCTGTCACCTGTGCAGCCGCCCACGTAATCCCATGCTCGCGAATCAAGTCTTGGACCCTCACTGCCGCTTCATCTGCAGGGTTGTCGTAGTGCAGCCCAAGCGCAATCGCTTCAGTCAGAGCTGGCGTCGGTACGCCAGCCTGTAGCGCCAGCAGAAGTGGCGAAACCAACCGGTCGCTGGCTGACAGTTTGCGCAGTGGATCACGACCGACCCTTTCCACCTGGTCGCGAATGTGCGGGTTGAGAAAACGTTCGCGCACACTCTCTGCATAGTGCGTCAAAGCTGGCAAGGTTAAGCTGTCGTGACGAGCCGCAAGGCCAGCGGCCGCCTCCAACTGCACGGCCTCCACCAACTCGGCAATTTCCTTGTCGCGCATGGCTTCGAGGATGGTCGGCAAGCCCTTGTGATAGCCAGCGTACGCCGCTGTCGCGTGTGCGCCGTTGAGGATGAAGAGCTTGCGCTCGAGGTACGGATCGAGTTCGTCAACCAGCGTCGCGCCCGGGACATCGAGCGGCGCCACAAGGCCCGTCTTTTCAATGTCCCACTCGAAAAAGCGCTCAACTACCGCGTCGAGCGGCGACGTGGCGTACCCTTCCCGATTCGGTGCAATCCGGT
>JAKAXI010000163.1 GCA_021816665.1 Bacillota bacterium
TTGGGGGCGCGGGGCAGCTCCTGTAGGTGTCAAAATGACACTTGGCGGTGAAGGCGAGCTCTTGTAGATGTCAAAATGACACGCCTGGCCCAGCATCGCATCGTGCTGCACACGCCGTCCGACGTGGGCCACAAACTTGTGACAACTGTCCATACATGCAGTAAATTGGGGCACTTCGCAGTTGCGGAGTGCCACTTCTTTACCAAAAAATGCGCTATACTGAGGCCAAAGGCAGAGGGGGGCCGACGGTGAGCGAGTTTGACCTTGGGGCGGCGTCGTGGCGCCGCGGACTAACCGACGAGAAGGCATACGTAGAAGCCCTGGCGACCCGGCTGGAAAAGGCACTTCCGGGTCAGACCACAATTGAGCGAGAGCACCGGCTGTTTTCGAATGAGCAGACAATCCGACTGATTGAGATTCGCTTGGAGACACACACGTATCGTCTCCACTTTGACAAGCGGCGTGGCATGTCGACGGAGCGGGCAAAGGTTGTCCGCGGAATCGCGCTGAAGACCGAGGCGATTTCATTCTCTGAGTGGTTGACAGGAGTGTCGCAGGAGCTCGAACAACTTGCAGAGTTGCATGAAGAGGCGCGATCTGCTATCGAGCGTTTCCTGTTTTCCTAAACGATCTGCGAATGCGAGTGAGGGAGGGGTTCGGGTGTGGTTTCGCAAGGACAAATCTAGAGACACCGGACCACCGCCGCGGTTCGGAACCGGTGGCGGTGCTGAGGGAGAACTCGGCACGTCAGGCCGTCCGCGCAGACTAGCCGTGGACGACGGAGCAGCGCGGGCACGCGAGACGGAAGCGGCGCTGACTTCGGGGCGGCTGCCGGGGCGTGTGCTTGAACGCATGGAGCGCGAGAAAAAGGGCGACCTCCCGTGGACGAGCGATTTGTCCGTGAACGAGTGGCACTTGCTGCGACCGTTTGGTTTCCGACCTTTGGGCCTCGTCATGGGCAGCAGCTACTACCACATCGGCTTTACTGCACAGAACCGCGCAGGCATGTGGTTTTCCGGTGACGTGACCGAGGTCGAACGGGCGATGCTTGATGTCCGCAGACAGGCGTTGCAGCGGATGTCGATGGAGGCTGAGGCCCTCGGCGCGAATGCAGTCGTGGGCGTGCGGCTGGAACTCAAGGAACCCGACTACGGCAGTCACGAAGTCGAGTTCACCGCCTTTGGTACGGCTGTGGTGCTAGACGGGGAGCCTGTCCCGAAATCTCCCGTGCTGTGCACCGTGGACGGCGCGTCGTTCGTGAAGTTGTTGCGCGCTGGGTCAATCCCGATTGGCCTCGCGATGGGGGTCTGTGTCTACTATCAGGCGTCCTCCCGTCAAGACATGTGGCAGGTGCGCAGTTGGGTCAATCAGGAGATCCCGGCGTACACCGACGCGGTCTACCAAACACGCAACCGAGCGGTACGGAACATGTGGCGCGAAGCTTCTGCGCTTGGCGCGTCCGGCGTGCTTGCGCATGAGACGAAGCTGTCCGTGCGCGATGTGGAGGTCGAACGCGGCGAAGGCGATGACCGGCTCGATCACATTGTCGAATTCTTTACGATGGGCACGGCAGTCCAAAGCACAGTCGTACCCGCAAAGTTCACGCCAAAACTCACAATTGACGCTGGAAAGTAACGACTAGGAGGCGAAGCAATGGCGGATCCACATGAAGGCTTGCCAGAACACGCGCTGGAGCGTTTGCGCGGATTGAGGTCACAGGGACACCCGGACGGTGTGTTTACGTCCGACCTGAGCGTGAACGAGTACTTGCTGGTGCGCGAGGCAGGCTTCGAGCCAATCGGCATGGTGCTCGGCAGTTCCATCTACCATATTGGCTACCAGCAGAGTCGGTGGAAGCAGAGCATGGAGATGGACGTGCTGACGCAGGCGATGTACGAAGCGCGTGAACTCGCGATGTCGCGGATGGAAGAAGAAGCAGCCGAGCTCGGCGCAGATGGCGTCGTCGGCGTCCGGTTGGAAGTGAACCGCTACGAATGGGGGGAAAGCCTGGCGGAGTTCCTCGCCATCGGTACCGCAGTCGTCGCTCGCGAACCCGGTGGACACTTCCGTTCTTTCCGGGGGAAGCCGTTCACGTCCGATTTGTCAGGGCAAGACTTTTGGACGCTGCTGCGGGCAGGTTACCGCCCGCTGTCCATGGTGATGGGCAGCTGTGTCTACCACGTTGCGCACCAGGGAATGTTGAAGAGTATGTCGTTGGTTGGGCAGAACCAGGAGATGCCGAACTTTACGCAGGCTCTGTACGACGCGCGCGAACTCGCGATGGAACGTATGCAGGCAGAGGCGCACGAAGAGAAGGCGGAAGGAATTGTCGGCGTCCGCATTGACGAAAAGTCACACGGCTGGGGTTCGCACGTGATCGAGTTCTTCGCGGTCGGGACGGCTGTGACACCGATTCGAGCCGATCACGAAATTTCCCCGCCGCAAATCATCCTGTCGCTGAACGATTGAGTAGCGACGATTGAGGTCGCACGGTGCCGTGCGGTCGCGCGCTGGCGGGCATCGCGTTGCGCCGATTCGTGGGGCGTAGCGGGATCGACTAAGAGCCGCTAATTTGGCAGAAATTCGGTCACACGGGCGACAGACGTAACTCGCACAAGTCAAATAAGTAGCGTATCCTGAAGGACATGGAGGGGATTGAAATGGGACTGTTCAAACGCGCAGCAACCGTCGTCGAGTCACGGGTTAACAAGCTGCTTGACAAGCTGGAAGATCCGAACGCGACGCTTGACCTCAGCTACGAGAAGATGATTGACGGACTGCAGGAGATGAAGGCCAGTCTGGCTGATGTCGTGACAGAACAAAAACAGCTTGAAGTCCAAATTGCGCGGGTCGAGCGCGACATGGCAGAGCGTGAAGAGGAAGCGAAGACGGCACTGAAAATGGGGCGTGAAGACCTCGCTCAGGCAGCTTTGGAACGCAAGCATCAGTTGTCGTCGCAACTGGAACCGCTGCAACAGGCACTTGAGCGCATCACGGCGCAGGCAGAGCGGCTGAAGGACGCGGAGCGCAAGCTTGAAGACCGCATCCACGCTTTCAAGACGCAGAAAGAGGTCACAAAGGCGACGTACAACGCGTCGAAAGCAGAGGTTAAAGTCGGCGAGTCGATGAGCGGGATCAGCAAATCGTTCGGCGGTGTAGGCGACTCGCTGCAGCGGGCGCAGGACAAAGCCGAGCAGATGCAGGCGCGCGCAGCGGCGATGGAGTCCTTGGCAGAGGAAGGTATCCTTGAGGACCCGCTCGACAAGCGCGACAAAGTGCAGAAGGAACTCGACCAAATCAAGCAACAATCGGCTGTCCAGGACGACCTAGAGCGCTTGAAGAAAGAAATGGAGAACAAGCAGTAATCGTGCCAAAGACCATCTGCGCGACACTTGTTTCTACTCTCCGAAATGTGGTATAGTGAGGGTCGTTCACTTGCGCCCGTAGCTTAGTGGATAGAGCGCTGGCCTCCGGAGCCAGAGGTCGGGGGTTCGAATCCCTCCGGGCGCGCCACATAACAGCACGAAAATGATCGCCGCCACCAGTATCGAGGGTTGCGGCGATTTTGTCTGTCTTCGGGTCAGAATCGTCAGCCAGGGGCCATCAAGCCTACAGGTTTGGCCTACCCTTTACCTTCGGTGGCACCATGGCGCCAAGTTTGTATAACAGCGGCGTTCCGCCGAAAAACAAAATCAAAATTCCTAACTCTGCCCACTTTCGACGCCTATTCGCCATGGGGCTGTTCTCCCTTCCCGCGCATCCTCTGCCAGAAGACGTCCGCAGTGATGACGATCATCCCTAGAGCAGCCAGGACCCCAAAGGCAGAGCGCGCCTTGACGACCACGGGTGAATTGTCCTGCATCGGTTCCTTCAGCATGTTGAGGTCCCTCCCTTACACTACTGTATGAGCATCACACGCATCAGACGGCCCCCATTGCCTATTTGTGAAGCAGGGCCGCAACATTGCTGCACTGCCGCTCATATGCTGAATGGGGGGAGTGGACAGTGGCGGCGATGAAAAGAACTCTGTCAACGGAAGAAGCACGCGACGAGGCAGTGGCGGCGGCGGAACGGAATCCATCGTACAGATTTCACGATGCTGTCATCATAGTTTCGGTTTTCGCTGTGTACGGCATGTTTTTGTTCTACGGCCGTAACACCCCAACCGTCGAGAGCGAAACGTAAAGACCATGTACCGCTGCCACGACAGGGACGTTTCTTTTTGACTCCCTGCATGCACTCTACACAGCGAGGTGGATAACTATGCAGGACAGACTGGCGGTGCGGGGCATCAGTCACGATATTATCCTATTAGTGACGGCAGCCGCGTTGTTCCTTTTCTTTTATTTTATGCCAACCTAATAGGTCGGTGATCATCATGACAAAAGTTAGAGAACCAGGTGGGGAGGGACGGTTTGTCCGAACTGTTCGAGACGTATCAGGTGTAATCGGACTGATTGGGGTGGGGATCCTTGCCGGATACGCCTTATTGAACCTAAGACCCGGATGGGAGTGGACACAGGAACAAAACACAGAACAGTTGGCGAAGGAAGCCGACGGGTCGTCATGAACAAGCAGCGAACTAGCCCACCTAAGAGACCTTTGTCCAGTAACGAGAAGATTCTCGGCCTGGCCGTCCACGATTTAGAGAAAATCGCGGCGTTCGGGCTCGTTTTGGGATATTTGCAGGTCGGTCTGATTGAGATTGGTCCGCAGGAGTTTTTTTTCACCCTGCGTGGCCCGGTCTTTTGGCGTCTGACGTCCGGGTTGCCACCCTATCTCCGCAGGCCGAGTACCGGCGTGGCAGCGGGGGCGTATTTGCGCATTGAGGCACTTCTGGCATACCTTCTGTTGGTTGGAGAAGCTCATCTTGTTCAGTCCACCACCGCTGCCTCGACCATGGTCTGGACCATCGGTTCGGAACGGTTTCGTTTCAAGGAAATTAACCGACTCTTGAAGGGAGACTCTACGTCCTTTCGCTACCGCACCGCGATCCTGATGTTGCTGAACGTGGCAATCGGACTCGGTCTTGTGGTTCGGAAAATTCCATTTCTCATTACGGCCGTGAGCTTGAACAGGTCACTGGAACTCATGTTCTCGACATCTGCAGCCCCTTTACAACGCAGCGTGCGCAGGCTTCCCAGTCAGCTGACTCTGCCTCGGATGAGTGCAAAGCTGCATTGGCTCGGCGTCCTTGTCGGTATTCTCTTGATCGGCCAGCAGGCGAGAATTGGCGCAGTCCTGATGGAACGCGGCGGACTGCTCGGTTTCAGCATTCGCTCGGAAGTTTTCCGCTTGCAAGTGCTGCCAGAGATGGTGCGTCGTAGACTTCTTAGGGAGGTCGAGGCCGAGGAACTCCGCGACGGTTAGTAATGCCAACTGCGACAAAAGGTCAATCCACTGGCGACGGTGCAATAGCTTTCATGACTGGAAGAACAGGATGGGCGCAGTGATAACGACGCTAAACCTGATCATGGAGCAGCG
>JAKAXI010000164.1 GCA_021816665.1 Bacillota bacterium
GCCAGCGGATGGCCAGAAAAAAGGCCGCCCGTAGCGGACGGCCATTCGCGTAAACCTAGTATTCAGGCAGGCTTTTAACCACCTCGGACTTGCAAGACTCTCATTTTGCCCCGGTGCCACTCTGCTCCTGCGCTTCTCTTGCTTCTGGCACGACGTAGGCATCAGGGTGTGGCTTTAGCACACGCAGCATCCACAGTGGGCGGTACAGTCCACCAGGCCCGGGGGCCGGTCGCGTCAACGTAAGCCAGCGTTCGAACGCCGCGTACGACTTGTTTGTGTCGACGTGGACTTCTCCGTAGTGTCGCCCGTTCTCCACCTTCTCGACGTGAATGCGCTGATGCCAGCACATCATGCCGCTGATGGGGTCCGGTTGGACCGGGAAGATCGCATTTTGATGTACACCGCCATCCGTCCACCAGACGCGTTTGGAATCGGGATCACGGCTGTCAAACGGAGTAGGACCGTGGATCTGCTGCATCGCCCACTTCCCCGACTCAGTTTCGTTGATTTTCACGAGCGACGAGCTCCAGCGGTCACTGCCGATCGACTCGTGCAGGCGCCACCGCCCCAAGTGGTGCGAGCACGCAATGACGCCTGGTTTAATTGACTCCGTCACCCACACCTTGTCGACCATGTGCCCGATCTCGGTCGAGATCCGCACCTCATCTCCTGTCCGCACGCCGAGCCGCTTGGCGTCTCGAGGGTGCACCCACACTGGGTTGGTGTGCGCGATCTCGTGCAGCCACTTGGCGCCGTTGGTCCGGCTGTGAATCAGCATCGGCAAGCGGAAAGTGGGCAGCAACATGTAGTCGCCTTTGGCCGGGTCAATCGTCGCGTGGTGCACCTGTGTCACAATGTGGACCATTTGTTCACGCTCTGCGGCGTTGCGCGGGTAAATCGGGATGGCGTATTCTGGCCAACCCCAGTCGCGCAGTGTCGTCGAGAAGAACTCTAGTTTTCCAGATGGCGTGGGGAACCCTTTGACGATGCGTCCCCCGACGACAACGCCTGCGCGAACTTTGCCCTGAGCGTTCTTAAATGGTCCCGGGTACGGCGCGTGGTTCGCCGAATGCGGCAGTTGGTCAGCCCACAACCCGGGCTGTTGTCCTTCCAGCTGACGATCCGCTGAAGGTTCCGGCACGACCACTGCGCCAGTGAGTTCGGCGACGTCGACGGGTTGGCGATACCTGCCGTAAACGTCCGTCGTGATCTCAAAAGCGCCGTATCGCTTCATGTACTGGAGCGGCGTCATCCCTTCCGCCGCAGCGGCCTCAGGGAGGCCAGGTACGGCGTTTTCAAAGATCCACTGGTAGTACTCGTTGACCGTGATCTTTTCACCAGGCCGGTACGGTGACTCAAAGTGCTGGCGGATACCGAGGCTGCCATCTGGGTCGATGCGCCAGGAGAGCTCGATCCAAAACTCGTTCTCCTCCCACACTTCCCCAGGGTTTGCATCGCGCGTGTCGCGGACGTCCTCGCCGCGGCGTTCTTTGGCGACGCGCAGCACGGGTTGGCGAAAGCCAATCCATTGGCCTGCATGTGTCTCGTAACTGTGCAGGTCGTGGCGCTCGGACGCGAGGCCCATCGGCAGCACGTAGTCCGAGAACTGCGAGGACTCCGACCAGACTGGAGACAATGTGACGTGGCAGCCGACTTTGTCTTTGTCCTTGAACATCTCAATCCAGCTGAACCCGTCCGGAAACGTCCAAACGGGGTTGATGACGCGCGCGAAGTACACCTCAAGTCGCTTGTTGCGCCGTTGCAGAATGTGCGGCAGGCAGAAGCTGAGCTCAAAGAAGGACAACGGAAACTCACGCGGCCAGTGATTCTCATTCCACTCCCGAATCGGCGCAGGCGCGGTGTGACGCGCGGGCACAAACTTCACCCAGGCGTTCGGGATCATGCTCCCCTCTTCACCGACAGCGCCCATCAGGACGTTCAGGAACATGATGCAGCGCGTGATCATCCAACCGCCGCGGTGTCCCGCAGCAGCGTTGCGCCAAATGTTGCTTGAAAAACCGGTGCCGGCCCGGGCAATTTCGTCCGCAATCGTCACAATCTGCTTCGCGGAAACGCCGGACTCTTGTGCTGCCCACTCCGGTGTGTAGTGTCCGTACAACTGTTTGAGCACGGCGACAAAACTCTCAAAGGAGATGCTGTCTGGGACGTCCGCGAGAAAGCCGGACTGCACCAAGGACTGCAGGTAGCTGCGGTCAGACAGAAACTCGCGCCAGTTCACCCAGTCCCGGACAAACTCGCCGTTGAACCGCTCCGTCTGAATCAGTTGATTGGCGATCGCAAGGAGCAAAGCAGACTCCGTCCCTGGCCACGGCGACAGCCAATAGTCGGCCTTCGATGCGGTGTTTGAGAGCCGCGTGTCGATCACGGCTACTTTCGTCCCACTCTGCTGCGCCTCAATGATGCGCTGCGCGTTCGGGTTAAAGTAGTGGCCGGCTTCCAGATGAGCGCTCATCATCAGGATGAAGCGAGACTTCGCGTAGTCTGGCGCCGGTCGGTCCATCCCCATCCAAAACGCGTACCCTGCGCGGGCGCCGGCTGAACAGACGTTGGTGTGGCTGGACAGTCCATCGATGCCCCATGCCTTGAGCACCCGCTCTGTATACTCGTCCTCGCCGGGGCGGCCGACGTGGTACACGACCTCGTCTCTGCGCCCCTCCACAAAGGCCTTGCGAATCCGGGCAGCAATGTCGTCGAGCGCTTCGTCCCAGGAGACGCGCTCCCACTGACCTTCGCCGCGCTCGCCGACGCGCTTCAGCGGGTGTAAAATCCGCTCCGGGTTGTTGACCTGACTGACGGTGGCAGGTCCCTTAGCACAGTTGCGGCCGCGACTGCCCGGGTGCAGCGGGTGGCCTTCCATCTTCTTGACCTCGCCCGTCTCTTTGTCGATGTACGCAAGTAATCCGCACGCGGCTTCACAGTTGAAGCACACGGTCGGGATGAGTTCGTAGTGATGCTCGACTCGCTTTGGCCAGGCCTTGGCGTCGAGTTCCGTCCAATCATCCCAGTTTGCGGGAGTCGGATGGGACCGAAGATGGCCGAAGCCCTTCGTCAATTTTTCATGGACATCCTGAACACTCACGTGAAGTCACCCCCTCATCTGATTTAGCTCAGCGGCACCGACTGTCCGCCCTGGACATAGGCGTGTTCATACGCAAACAACCCAACCAGTGCCAGCACGGCCGCAACTGTCAAGAGCGGAGTCGAACCGTAAACGATGCTGAGTGCCACTGGCGCCAACGCGCCGACAATCAGCCCGGTCCAAAAGTAACTGCGGAAATTCCCATAGATCATTTGGTGCGCGGCCCGCTTGGCGTCGAGAATCGGGTGTGGAATCACCAGCTCGCTCAAAATCAGGGCCAAATGAACTGCGGCTGACACGAGCAGGGTGGTGTGTACGATGGTGAGTGCGTGCTGTGGCAGCGGTAGGAACAGACCAGCCAGGGCAAAAGTTGCCGATCCCGCAAGTGTCGCCTGCGACAGCAGATGCACCGGCAGCATCGGGTTTTGCCACAAGTCGCGCCCTTTTGCTTGCGCAAAGAGGAAAGCCGTGTACATCGCGGTAAACGCCGCGAGAATGACGCCCGGTACTGAGAGCGCAATCTGACCGCCACCGCTCCCAGCGACACCGAGCACGAACTGAATGACGAGGACTATCCCATACCCAAGAAGGATGGCCGACACACGCACCAGCCACGACTTCCACTGTGGGCGGGTAAAGATGCGCAGAAAGCGCATGGGATGCTCAAGGTCTGCCACAAGCAGAATGCCCGTGAAACCGAGGAACGCGATGCCGACGAGAGAAGCGGTAAGATTCCAGGCTGGTGACAGCTGTACACCGGCAAAGACGAGAATCGCAGTCATGAGGAACGCGCCGGCAGAGATCGACTTCGTCCAGGTGTACAAGGACACAGGCCAGTGCCAGGGCGCCTGGTGCGGCACATCGTAGGCAAGGCGAGCCGCCGCCACACTGTGTTTCGGCTCTGCAGCCTTCGCGGCGTGTACCGGGTACCCTTCATTTTGTTGCGAATACAAGTGCGCCCCTTCGTAGGTCGCCTTCGACGGGTTCAGCGTGTAGTCGCTGGCGCCGACGTAGAAGACTTTCGGGTTCGTGCCTTTTTCCGGCTTGCGCACGTCAGCTTTGTTGCGTGAGATGAGTTGCAGGACTTCGCTGTTCGGGTCATTCAGGTTGCCGACGACAATCGCCTCAACCGGACAGACGATGACGCACGCCGGCTCAAGTCCCTGGTCAATGCGATGCGCGCAGAAGTTGCACTTCTCAGCGCTGTGCACGTCCGGGTTGATGTAGATCGCGTCGTACGGACACGCGGCGATACACGCCTTGCAGCCAATACAGACTTCGCGATCAAAGTCGACAATGCCATCTGCTCGCTTGAACATCGCGGTGACCGGACAGATAGGGACGCAAGGCGCGTCATCGCACTGGTTGCACCGCGTCACTTGAAACTCACGCGTGACTTCCGGGTAGACGCCCACTTCGACCTGTTTGACGTACGTCCGGTTGACACTGAGCGGTACATCGTGCTCCATCTTGCATGCCACAGAGCACGCGTGACAACCAATACACGTCTCTTGGTTGATAACTTTCCCCCAACGAATCGGGGGCGCATCAGTAGACTCAGCAACGGGTATATCCAATTCGATCAAGCTGAAATCCCCCCAATGGTGCGATTTCTTTCAGCCTAACACCGGGGATTTCACGGGAGGTAATGCGATCTTTGCAAGGGGGTATTGACAGTGGAAGAGCGCTTACAGAGGAGCCTTCTCCAGCAGGCGTAAAAACGCGTCGACCATGTAACGGCTGTAGCGCTCTGCGCGCTGCACAATGTGGAGATGGCGGCGAATCTGAAAACCTGCGATGGGCACTTCGACAAGGACGCCGCGCTGGCAGTCCTCGTGCACCGTAAGTCGCGACAAAAACGCTACGCCAAGCCCTGCGGCAATCGCGGACTTGATGGCTTGCGTGCTCCCGAGTTCCATGCAAAACGTCGCTTGCGAGAGCATGTTTGCCTGCTCCAGAGCCTGCTCTGTCACTTGCCGTGTCCCGGACCCTTCTTCGCGGCACAGCAGCGGTTCCTCAAGCACCTCAACGAGACTGATCTCGCCCTTCCGGGCAAACCTGTGCGACGGTGGACAGACCAGGACCAGGTCGTCCTCTTTCCACGCCGTCACCACAAGGTCAGCTGTCGGAGTCACAATTCCCTCGACCAGTCCAACGTCGATGCTGTGGTGTGCGAGTTGGCTGACGATTTCGGTTGTGTTCGCGATCCGCATTCGGATATCAGCCGTTGGATACTGCTCGCGCAAGTCGCCAAGCAGGACGGGCAGCAGGTACTCGCCAATGGAGAGTGTCGCGCCAACACACAATCCTCCGCCTTCGCTGCGCAGCCGCAGCAGTTCTTCCTTGGCGCGCACGTGACAACTGAGCAAATCCCTGCTG
>JAKAXI010000165.1 GCA_021816665.1 Bacillota bacterium
CGGCCCGCAGCAAGGCGTCGTAATCGACCAAACGATAAGCTTGCACGCCCGTCTCCTGCACGCGTTTTTTCACGGCTTCAAAGTCGTAGGAAAACACCGACAGGACACCGAGTACGTGAACGCCGTTAGCTTGCAACGCGGCGACCGCGTCATACGCTGACGCCCCTGTCGACAGGGTATCTTCGACCACGACGGCAGTGGCGCCCGGGTAGACCCGACCCTCGACTCGCTTCTGCATGCCGTGCCCTTTCGCGCTTGACCGTACATAACCCATGCGCAAGCCAAGACGGTCCGCGAGCATGGCTGCATGCGGAATGCCGGCCGTCGCCGTACCTGCCACCAGGTCAGTGCCCGCAAAATACTCTCGCATCACGGCTTCGAATCCGCGCAACACCTGGTCTCGCAGAGTTGGATAACTAAGGATCAACCGATTGTCACAGTAAATCGGAGACTTCCAACCGGAAGACCAAGTAAACAAATCGTTTGGACGCAGGACGACAGCTCCAATTTGCAACAGCCCCCGCGCAATACTGTCTGCTAGTGGGAGCGGACAGTCGCCAAGCCGAACCGCCTCTACTGCCGCCTTGCCGATCGCCTCAGTGTTCATCTGCAATCACCTCATCCCATAGTCGTTGCAGCAAATGTACAGGGTCTGATCCCGATGTCACAGCCCGCCCGATGACCAAGTGTGAAGCGCCGTTGGCGATCGCTTCTTTCGGGGTGAGTGTGCGCACCTGGTCATTGCTCTGCGCCCACGCGGGCCGAGTACCTGGCACAACGAACTGGAAGCCGTCCGGTGTCTGCCTTCGAAGTAAAGTGAGTTCTCTTCCCGATGTCACGACGCCATCCAGGCCGTTCTCAACACAGCGCAGCGCCAGGGCCGACACCTGATCCGCCACTGTGCCCGTGTACCCGAGGTCAGCGAAATCGCGCTCCCCGAGACTTGTCAACACAGTCACACCGATTAAGGAAGGGCGCTGCCCTGCCCCTCCCTCCACAGCTTCCCGTGCCGCCTTTAGCATGTCCGCGCCACCCTGCGCATGTACGTTAACCATTTCTACCCCAAGGTCCCGAATGACCCTCACCGTGCCAGCTACAGTGTTCGGAATGTCGTGGAGTTTGACGTCAAGGAACACACGTTTGCCAAGTTTCCGAAGAGCTGTCAAGGCGCGTGGCCCGTCACCGTGATAGAGTTCGAGTCCGACCTTGTACCCCGTCACCGCCTCCCCGAACGAATCGACGAGCGGGCGCGCCATCTCCCACGTCGGCACGTCAAGTGCAAGGTAACACGACGCCCGCAGGCGGTCGTAGCGAGGGTCCAACAAAGACTCCGAAGCAGACGCCGCTATGTCCTTGCTCACTGCACCGCCTCCCTTCGCCCCTTCACACCCCCAGAGCGATCTGCCCGGTGTTCTCCACGCGCAAGCGGGACTGTGGCAAAACGGATGGTGGAGAGAACTTCGAACACAGAAGCAGCCGTGTCCAAAGACGTCAGGCAGGGCACACCGTGTTCAACCGCAGTTCGTCGAATCCTGAAGCCGTCTCGCGCAGGCGCCCGACCCTTAGTCAAGGTGTTAATCACTAAGTGAATGTGACCATCCCGAATATCGTCCGCGAGGTTCGGCGTACCCTGCGCCAGCTTGTTGACAACCGTGACATCGAGCCCACGGCGCTGCAAGAACTTTGCCGTACCTTCCGTGGCCGCAATCCTGTAACCGAGGCTCGCAAAGCCGAACAAAATCGGCCACGCTTCTTCCTTATCTTTGTCTGCGATCGTCGCCAGGACCGTACCGTGTTGCGGGATGTTCGTACCAGCCGCAATCAGTCCCTTGTAGAGCGCCTTCGCGTATGTGCGCTCCGTACCCATCACTTCGCCTGTCGATTTCATCTCTGGGCCAAGCGTGATGTCCACGCGGCGCAGTTTCGCGAACGAGAACACCGGCAGTTTGACCGAGACGAGCTGTGACGAAGGGACCAGCCCGGTTTCCCAACCAAGTTTCGCGAGCGACTCACCAAGGACTGCGCGCATCGCCAGGTCGACCATTGGCACGCTCGTCACTTTGGACAGAAACGGCACAGTTCGCGACGACCGAGGATTTACCTCGAGTACGTACACGTGCTCGCCTTGGATGACAAACTGGATGTTCACGAGCCCTTTCACCCGTAAGCCTCTGGCGATTCGAATGGTGTGCTCGACAAGCGTCTCGCACGTCTGATTGGACAGGGATTGCGGCGGATAAACCGCAATCGAGTCGCCAGAGTGCACACCCGCGCGTTCAATGTGCTCCATAATGCCCGGTATGACGACAGTCTCGCCGTCGGAGATTGCGTCGACTTCGACTTCTATTCCTTGCAGATAACGGTCAATCAGTACAGGGTGGCGATTGGACACCTGTACCGCCTCGCGCAAATACGTTTCCAACTCCTCATCGGAGTCGATGATCTGCATCGCCCGTCCACCGAGGACGTAGGACGGTCTTACGAGCACGGGATAGCCTAGTTTTTGCGCAGCCTCCATAGCTCCATCTTCGGACGTACTTGTAAACCCGGCCGGCCGCGGAATCTGCAGTTCCGACAGCAGTGCGTCGAATTTCTCGCGGTCCTCCGCGCGGTCGATGTCCTCGAGAGCTGTACCGACAATCGGCACACCCGCTCTGGACAAAGGTTCCGCAAGGTTAATCGCGGTCTGTCCACCAAACTGGACAATGACGCCATCTGGTTTCTCCCGCTCAATCACATGCAAGACGTCCTCCGGGTGCAGCGGCTCGAAATAGAGTCGGTCCGATGTGTTAAAGTCGGTTGACACCGTTTCCGGGTTGTTGTTGACGATAATTGCCTCGTACCCGGCCTTTCGAATCGCCCACACTGCGTGTACGGAACAGTAGTCGAACTCGATTCCCTGACCGATCCGGATAGGTCCGGAACCAAGCACCAAGAGTTTGCGTCTGTCACTGTCCAGGACTTCGTCTTGCTGTTCGTAGGTGCTGTAGTAATACGGCGTCGACGCTTCAAATTCACCAGCGCACGTGTCCACCATTTTATAGACAGGGAAGAGTCCTTTCTGCTTCCGCCACGTGTAGAGCGCATCCACGGACAGCTTCGTCAGTCTGGCAATCGCAGTGTCCGGGAAGCCCAGCCGCTTCGCATCGATCAACAGCGATTCCAGTGCTTGCGGTACTCCTGCGTCCGCGTCGATGGCTTCACTCTGTCGAACCAGTTCACGTTCCACATCCACCAGCAGACCAAGCTTCCACAGGAACCAACGGTCGATCCCGGTGAGTTCGTGTACTTCCTCTTGTGGCATTCCGCGGCGCACAGCTTCGGCGATGACAAACAGCCGCTCGTCGTCCGCTTTGCGCAGGCGGTGACGAATGTCCTCGTCGGACCACATGTTCGCCTTCGGATGGTCAAGTGAGTCCAGGCCTACTTCGAGCGAGCGAATGGCTTTCATCAGCGACTCTTCAAACGACCGACCAATGGCCATGACTTCTCCAGTTGCTTTCATCTGGGTGCCAAGTTCGCGGTTCGCGCTGTTGAACTTGTCAAAAGGCCAACGAGGGATCTTCGTCACGACGTAGTCGAGAGCCGGTTCAAAACTGGCGTACGTTTCGCCAGTCACCGGATTTTTAATTTCGTCAAGGCGATAGCCTACGGCGATCTTGGCGGCGACTTTCGCGATCGGATAACCTGTCGCCTTTGACGCCAGAGCGCTCGAACGGCTCACACGCGGATTAACCTCAATCACGTAGTACTGGTCGCTGAGCGGGTCAAGCGCCAACTGGACGTTACAGCCACCTTCAATGCCGAGCGCGCGAATGATGCGCAGACTCGCTGAACGCAAACGCTGATAATCCGTGTCTGAGAGGGTTTGACTCGGCGCTGTGACGATGCTGTCACCCGTATGGATCCCGACAGGGTCGAAGTTCTCCATGTTGCAAACCACGATGCAGTTGTCCGCCCCGTCGCGGATGACTTCGTACTCAATCTCTTTGAAGCCCGCAATACTCTGCTCTACAAGGACTTGGTGAATGGGAGAAAGCGTGAGTCCAAGTTCCACGATCTCTTCGTATTGCTCCCAGTTCTCTGCAATCCCGCCGCCAGTTCCACCGAGCGTGTAGGCCGGGCGGATAATGATCGGGAACCCAATTTCATGGGCGAATGCCCTCGCTTCTTCGAAGTGACTGACAATTCGGCTCTCAGGCACTGGCTCACCGAGCCGCGCCATCAAGTTGCGGAACTCTTCGCGGTCTTCAGCTTCGCGAATGGCCGAGAGGGGAGTCCCAAGCAGTTGCACACCCTGTTCTTCGAGCACACCCTGTTCCGCGAGTTGAACCGCCATGTTTAGACCGGTCTGTCCGCCAAGCGTAGGCAGCAACCCGTCCGGGCGCTCCTTGCGCAGAATTTGCGCCACAAACTCCGGTGTTAGCGGTTCAATATAGACCTTGTCGGCCATCTCGGTGTCCGTCATGATTGTCGCGGGGTTGGAATTCACCAACACCACTTCATAACCTTCTTCGCGCAGAGCTTGGCAGGCCTGAGTTCCTGCGTAGTCGAACTCCGCCGCTTGACCGATCACGATCGGCCCACTGCCGATTACCATCACTTTCTTGATGTCAGTGCGCTTCGGCATTCGGCGTCCACCTCCCTTCCCGAACTTGGTCCATCATCTCCATAAACGCGTCAAACAGCCCGTCCGAGTCATCCGGACCTGGCCTAGCCTCCGGGTGGTACTGAACGCAAAACGCAGGTGCCTTCGTATGCATGAATCCCTCGACCGTGCCATCGTTCTGGTTGATATGCGTCAGCATCAGGTCGGTGTTGAGCAGTGAAGCCGCATTTACCTCGTAACCGTGGTTCTGTGACGTGATCGCCACCTTGCCTGTGCGCAAATCCTTTACAGGGTGGTTGACGCCGCGGTGACCAAACCGCATTTTCTCTGTCCGCGCGCCACAAGCGAGTGCTATCAGTTGATGACCAAGGCAGATGCCAAACACCGGCACTTTGCCGAGCAGTTGCCCCACGGTCTCGATCGCGTAGGGAACATCCTCAGGATCGCCAGGCCCGTTCGAAAGCATGACACCGTCCGGCCGCCAATTTAGGATTTCCTCTGCCGTTGTGTGCGCCGGAACGACAATCACGTCGCACTGGCGAGCCAAGAGTGACCGTACGACGCCAGACTTCATGCCAAAGTCCATTGCAACAACGCGCCTGCCTTCACCCGGACAACGGTACGTGACAGGTGTTGTGACGCGCTCCACCTGGTTGCGCGGCAGTGGCGCAGACAACTTGCGCAGGAGTTCTTCAACTGAAGTTTCCTCTGTCGTCAAGACAGCCTTCATAGTCCCTTCACGCCGGATGCGCTTGGTCAACTGCCGCGTGTCGATGCCAGCAATGCCGATCACGTTGTGTTTTTTTAAGTACGACTCGAGACTCTCCATGCTCTTGTAGTGGCTCGGCACCTCGATGAACTCATG
>JAKAXI010000166.1 GCA_021816665.1 Bacillota bacterium
CCGATCTGATTCGACAATGGTTTACGCCCCGCTCATGTCCCTCTTCCCAGTATAAACGTTCCGCGCCTGCAAAGTGTGCGTGCGCTTCAGGTAGTCTTCCCAGCGCTAAACAAGCATTGCCCAATCCGTGCTGAACGGTTGCCGACTCGATGGCAGACATTTGTATGTCCGCTTTACCCGCTCTTTGATCACATTCATAAGCACGTTCAGCTTGACCCATCTGCAGGTAGACCTTGCCCAAATTTGAATGATCCCAATACATTATGCGCGGCGTGTCGAAACGGCTAGGAATTCTTCTATTTTTGTCAGCGAGCAGGAGATCACAGAGCGACGCGGAAGTTTGCAGTGCATCAGCAGGATTAGGAGGGAGCGTTTGGACGTGGGGATTGAATCGCACTTCATCGAGGGCGCGGTGCTCGTGCGTCTCCAAGGAGAGCTCGATCATCACGTAGTCGAGCAAATTCGCAACGAGATCGACCAGAAACTGCAGGAAAATCGTTACCAAGCACTCGTAATCTCGTTTCGCGGAACAGATTTTATGGATAGCTCCGGCCTTGGTCTCATTTTAGGACGGTATCGCACGATGATGCAGCACCAAGGCAAAATGTCGCTTTGTGAAGTCAGTCCGGCGCTGCGACGACTCTTCGAACTGTCCGGCGTCCTCAAAATACTGCCTGTGTTCGACTCTGAGTCAGAAGCACTTGCAGCAGTGAAGGAGGGCTAGACGACTGATGGACCAGTCAGGCCAACGAATGCCGCAGAACTATATGCAAATCCAATTTCCCAGCCTGTCCGAGAATGAGTCGTTTGCAAGAGTTGCGGTCGCTGCATTTGCCGCTCAACTCGACCCGACGATGGAACAGTTGACCGAACTCAAGACCGCTGTATCAGAGGCCGTGACAAACGCCATCATTCACGGTTATGAGTCAGGTGTGGGGGAAGTCCGGATCTCGTGTGCCATTGTCGACGGGCGGATTGACATCACGGTTGAGGATGAAGGGGTAGGGATACCCGACTTGGAGCAAGCGCGCCAACCGCTCTATACTTCTCGTCCCGAACTCGAACGCTCAGGGATGGGGATCACGATTATGGAAAGTTTCGTGGATGAACTACAGATAGAGTCTCGGCCAGGTCAGGGAACACGGGTTGTGATGCGCAAGCAGGTCGCGAAGCCGCCCGTGCTCCACGCATAGGGGTGTCCTATGGACAATCCGAAGGGGGCGGAGGACCGCTCACAAAAGTTCACGGACGAACAGGTTCGTGGACTGATCGCCGACAGTCAAGCAGGAAATGCAGAGGCTCGCGACCAATTGGTGCTCGGTAATCAACGCCTGGTATGGGCGGTTGTGCAACGCTTTCTCGGCCGCGGCTACGATGCAGATGACTTGTTTCAAATCGGCTGTATCGGGTTGATGAAAGCAGTTGACAAATTCGATTTGTCGTACGACGTCAAGTTTTCGACCTACGCGGTCCCAATGATTATCGGCGAAATCCAGCGTTTTCTCCGCGACGACGGCACGATTAAGGTAAGCCGGACGCTAAAAGAGACCGCAAAGCACATCCGCAGAGCGCGCGATGAACTGGCAAAATCACTCGGAAGACAGCCGCATATCAACGAAATTGCGGAGCACCTCGGCATTGAACCCGCCGATGTTGTATTTGCTCAGGAAGCTTTGCGAAGTCCTGCGTCTATCCATGAAACGGTGTTTGAGAATGACGGAGATCCCATTTACCTTATGGATCAAATTGCCGACGAAGAGGGGACGCAGTGGTTTGACAAAATTGCGCTACACGAAGTTTTGAGTCAACTGCCAGAACGCGAGCGATTAATCGTCTATCTGCGTTTCTTTCGCGATAAGACTCAGTCAGATGTTGCGCGCGTACTTGGCATTTCACAAGTTCAAGTATCACGTCTTGAGAAACGAATATTGCAGTCGATTCGGCGCCAGTTAGAGTGATTGCGGCGAATCTGTAACTGACTAAGCTAGCCTCCGTCAGGGCACACTATGCCCCGATTCCAACGACGGAGGCTGATTCATGGGCACTACAAGCAAACAACAACAAACATCCTACCAGCAGGTTGCGTCCGCACACAATCCGCCCCGTCCGATCGTCAAAAACACAGTCCGCGCCTTTTTGGTCGGCGGTGTTGTCTGTATGATTGGACAAGCAATTCAATGGCTGTTCATTCGGTACGGACACTTCAGCCAGACTGACGCAGGCAATCCAACTGTAGCTGTTCTCATCCTACTCTCTGTCATTTTCACAGCCTTCGGCGTTTACGACAAGTTTGCGCAGTGGGCCGGTGCAGGGTCGGCAGTACCTGTAACCGGGTTCGCCAATACAATGGCTTCTGCTGCGATGGAACACCGCAGTGAAGGCTTCGTGGCTGGCATTGGCGCCAATATGTTCAAACTCGCTGGGCCCGTCGTCGTGTACGGTGTGGTGAGTGCCTTTTTTGTGGCCTTGATCAGATACCTGCTCGCCACGACGATGCATATCAAATTGCCGTTAGGCTGAGAAAACTGCGGCGTTCGATGCTGGAGGAGGTATAGGGATTGCCAAAGCAAGGAAAACAGACTTGGGTCTTTTCACGACCCGCGCATATCGAATCAGCTGCAACCGTGGCGGGGCGCCTAGAGAGCGAAGGGCCGTTTGGTGCTCTCTACGACATCCAACACGATGACGACCGACTCGGGAAAGCTACATGGGAGCAAGCCGAACAACAGCTACTGCAAGAAGCTGCACAGACAGTCTTGGCCAAAGCCAATCTCACGGATACAGACGTTGACTTGATGGTCGGTGGCGACCTCAACGCACAACTGTCGGGCTTTTACTTCGGCACACGTTCGCTGGCGGTTCCGGCGTTTGGTGTATTCTCTGCGTGCGCTTCCATATGCGAAGCCCTGACCATATCCGCACTTGCCATCGATGGAGGTTACGCCAAACGCACCCTAGTTGGAACCAGTAGCCACAACAGCACGGCTGAGCGACAATTTCGTTACCCGACTGAGTACGGCATACAAAAACCGCCAACTGCGCAGCGCACGGTTACGGGAGCAGGTATGGCCGTGCTCAGTCAAACGGAAGGAAAGGTCCAACTGACGGAAGCGACAGTGGGGCAAGTGACCGATTTTGGGATCCACAGTCCGTGGGAAATGGGCGCTGCGATGGCTCCGGCTGCACATGCTACCATTCGCGCACATTTGCAGGACACCGGTCGGACGTTCTCGGATTTTGACGCCATCTTTACAGGTGACCTCGGTCGAATTGGATTGTCGATTCTTGAAGATTTATTTCACAGGGATGGGATCGCGACCGAACAACGACTGTTTGACTGTGGCGCCGAAATTTATTACTCGTCGCAACCAGAGGTATTCTCTGGGGGCAGTGGCGGGGCTTGTTGTACGTTGGTGACATTCAGCCATCTGCTGCAGCAGCTGACATCGGGAACGTGGAAACGGGTGCTAGTGTCCGCAACAGGGGCGCTGTTGTCGGCAGTGACTGCACAGCAACACGAGACCATCCCCTGTATTTCTCACGCGGTTGTGCTGGAACGAAAGGACGGATGAGGTATGCAGAGCGGTTGGACTTTCTTGTGGGCGTTTTTGGTCGGCGGAGGAATTTGCGCTGTCGGTCAAATCATCATGGACAAGTCAAAACTGACACCTGGGCACGTGATGGTCATTCTCGTTGTCGCTGGCGCAGTACTTGATGGACTTGGCTTGTACGACCCACTCATACGGTTTGCCGGCGCTGGCGCGACCGTCCCGATCACCAGCTTTGGCAACGCTTTGGTGCACGGAGCGATAACCGAAGCACAAACTCATGGCTGGGTAGGAATTCTGACCGGCATCTTCGAAGTGACGAGTGCTGGAGTGTCCGCAGCCATCGTCTTCGCTTTTTTGGCATCAGTAGTAGCCAAGCCCCGTGGTTAACGAGATGCGGGGGCCCACTCGCTCAACTTCTCTCAATCATACTGTAGGGAGAAACCTACAGAACTGAGGTGATGACGGGTGATGGGTATTCTGATGTTTTTGCCTCGCCTGTTTCGGTACTTTGGCATGTTCCAGAGCGTTATCGGCTTCGTTCGCCCAATCTGGCCTAGAATTTCGCAACTGTGGCAGCGCCAACCGGCGGTCGCGTAACATCGCGGCCGCTCAGCGCCAGCGCGCTGTTCTGCGTCGGCGCATAATTTTGCGCCAAATTCCGCGAGTGATGAACACAAGCAACAATACCGCAAACAATCCCCACAATAGCTTCTTCAGGAGCGGGAATCGCTGATTGGTTCCCGCTGTCGTCTGATTCGACACCACCCATGTGCTCCCGAGAGCAATGCATCAGTTGGCTGGACCTCCTGTAGGTCATTTCAACCAGTGTACCGAGATCTTCGCCTGCCTGCCATTGCCACTCTATACCAGTTGCGCTTTACGTCTGCGCGTAGCCACGTTTATACTTAGGCCATTCCACCGGATTGAGGGGCGACCAACTGCGATGTTCGCCAGGGAGTCAACACTGCTTACCACCTCCGGACAGGTTCACCCGACAATTGAAGTCATCGAACAAAATCATATCCGTTATCTTCGTTTCGGTCACAACGGGGGGTGGCAAGGGGCGCGGTCCATTACTTATCCAGACGAAATTATCTTTCCGTACCAAAGAGCATTTGCGAGCCTGACAAAATCACTGCCATCAGTGGACCGTTTCCTGTCCATCGGAGTTGGGATAGGCACCGCACTGCGCACTGTACTTCGGGATCACCAGGAGTGTGACATGTACGGAGTGGAAATCGACGAAACGGTCGTCAACGTAGCCATCGAGTATTTTGACAGCCCTTCGCATCGAGATGTGAATTACTGGATCGGCGACGGTGTCACGTTTCTAGCCAAAGTGGAACTGACATTTGACCTCATCTTCGTTGATGCCTATATGCGTAACCAAATCTACTCGGCATGTCTTGAGCCGGCATTTGCAACAGTTTTGTACGAGGGCTTGAGTGACAACGGGTTGGCGGCGTGCAACATCATCTCAAGTACTCCGCCTGTGGGGCAGGTTCAAACATTTCTCGATGCGGCTCAGGACATCTTTGCAGAGGTTCTGCTGCTACCTGTCGGCGTCCCCTTTGCGGAGCAGAATACACTAGCAGTCCTGTCTAAGCGTGCAGGAATTGCGCAAGACTGGATTCAGCAGATTCGTTCTAACGCAGAGTTGAGTTGGTTACAGCGCGTGAGTTGGCCAAACCGCTTGTCTGAATACGGCGGGAAAAGAGAATAAAGTGAGGCGTTGCCGATTTGTTCCAGAACGTCTTGAGTCCCAACTTTATCTTTATGTTGATCGCGATCGTGGTCAGCTTGGTATTGCACGAGTTTTCGCACGCGGTGACGGCTGATCTACTCGGCGACCGAACCGCGCGAAACTCTGGACGGCTGACTTTGAATCCACTCGCACACTTGGAAATTTTTGGTTT
>JAKAXI010000167.1 GCA_021816665.1 Bacillota bacterium
CAATCACCCGAGTTCCCGCCGTAGCCATGGAACATCACGACGGCTGGGTGTGGCTCGGCGGTGTTCACAGGGCGGAGGTACTTGGCGTACAGCCGTGCCCCGCGCACACCTGTGAATGCGAGGTCAAAGCACGCTGCGTTCGGGACTGAAAACTTGGCAGGCGTAGCACTCAGGTCGGCCTGTGTGCCATTGAGTTCGGCAAGCGCGTCACGCCAGTACTGGTCAAAGTCCGCCGGGCGTGGGTTGCGCCCGACGGACTTGCACAGGTCCTCCAGTGCTTGGTTGTTGGCCAATCGACTGTCTCCCTTCAGTTGCCTGTTGGGCTCATGTACTCGATCACACCATGTCCGTACTGAACTTGCGGTACAACATTTGACTGCAGAAGCCAAGAGACAAGCTTGACGTCCTATTTGTTTACCTCAACCAGAGGCCGGTAGTCGCTGCGCGCCCACTTCTTCTCCACGTTAACACCTGGCTGAGGATTGGGGTTGCCGAGACGGAAATTCCCCTTCACAATCGGAGACTTTCCAGTGAACTCGAGCACCTCCATCTTGACACGCATTTCCTTGTACGCCGGAGTGAACGTGTAGGTGTCGTGGTCGCTGCTGGTCAACAGGTTGACCGCTTCCTCGTCCTTGGTAGAAAGCAGCGGAATGTAGACTTCTTTTCCGTGCACACGGTCCGTGATGGTGGCGCGCATCCTGACATGGCCGTAGGGTGAACTGACCCGGACCAACGAGCCATCCTGTATCCCGCGCTCTTTGGCAAGTTCCGGCGAGACTTCAATAAACGTGTGCGGCACTTTTTTCGCAATTCCCGCTACCCGCTGCGTCATGTTGCCCTCATGAAAGTGCTCAAGCAAGCGGCCGTTGTTTAGCTCGAGGTCGTACTCTTCCGGCAGGGTCAACGGTTGTGTCCAATCGACCGGCCACAAGCACGCCTTTCCGCCGTCAAGTGGGAACCCGTCAAGATACAGGTTTGGCGAGTCCGTCCCGTCCTCAAGCACGGGCCACTGCAAACTCTTATATCCTTCCAGCCGCGCGTAGGTGGCACCACGCATCATGTCTGTAAGTCCACAAGCCTCTTCGAAAATTTCCTGTGGCGATGTGTAGTTCCACTCTGCCCCCAGGCGATTGGCCAGCGCCTGGATGATCTGCCAGTCGGGTTTCGACTCCCCGAGCGGCGGCAAAGCCTGATACAAGCGCTGGATGCGACGTTCCGTGTTCGTGAAGGTGCCTTCCTTCTCAAGACTCGGACTGGCTGGCAAAATCACATCGGCAAACTGCGCTGTCTTGCTCAAGAAGATGTCCTGCACGACAAAGAACTCCAGCTTCTCGAACGCTGCCTGGACGTGGTTTGCATTCGAATCGACAATCGCCATGTCTTCACCAACCACGTACATGGCTTTCAACTTACCCTCGTGAATGGCATCGACCATCTGGTGGTTATTCAAGCCCGGAGTCGCCGGCAGGGGTACCCCCCACGCCGTCTCGTACTTCTCTCTCACAACAGGATCGTTCGCCGACTGATAGCCGGGATAGAAGGTCGGAGCACAGCCGAAGTCACCTGCACCCTGCACGTTGTTGTGACCCCGAAGCGGGTATGCGCCTGTGCCGGGGCGTCCGACATTGCCCGTGACCGCCAGCAAATTGCAGATCGCGGTGCTTGTATCCGATCCGCCCAGATGCTGCGTCACGCCCATCGCCCAGCACACGCATACGGACTTCGCCCGTCCGATAGTCTCCGCCGTTTCAATCAATTGTTGTTTGGACAGTCCCGTCACTTCTGACGTGTAGTCCAGCGTGTACTTATCCAACGATGCAACGTACTCGTCGACACGCTCCACGCTCTTATCCAAAAACTCAGTGTCCTGCCAGCCCTGGTCAATGATGTATTTCGTCACGCCAGAGAGCCACACCAAATCGGTCCCTTGACGAGGGTGCAGATAAATGTCGGCTCGCTCTGCCATGATGTTTTTGCGAACGTCAGCCACGATCAACTTCTGGCCATGCTTCTTTTGTGCGCGCCGAATCCGCGTTGAGAGCACCGGATGTGCTTCCGCCGGATTCGCACCGACAATCACAACCACTTCAGCCATGCCGATGTCCTTGATCGATCCCGTATCACCGCCGTAGCCAAAGGTTCTGCGCAGCCCTTCCGTCGCAGGGGACTGACAGTACCTCGAGCAGTTGTCGATGTTGTTGGTGTGGAAGACCGCGCGGGCCAGTTTCTGCATCAGGTAGTTTTCTTCGTTTGTGGTCTTCGACGAGGAGATGAGCCCAACCGCGTCGCCGCCATGGCGTTCCCGAATTTCAGCCAAACGCTTTGCTGTGTAGTCCAACGCCTCTTCCCAACTGACCGGGTAAAACACATCCCCGCGGCGAATCAGCGGTTCTACAATGCGCTCGTTGCTGTTGACGAAATCCCAACCGAACTTTCCTTTGACACACGTGGAGATTTGGTTCGCAGGGGCGTCCATGGACGGTTCCACCTTGAGAACCTTGCGGTCCTTCGTCCACACATCAAAACTGCACCCGACGCCGCAATACGTGCACACTGTTTTCGTCTTTTTGATGCGAGACTCGCGCATCTCAGATTCTATTTCCGAGATCGTGAAGATTTGTGAGTAGCCCGGCTCGACGGTTTTCGTCATGTCGATCATTTTGCCCAAAGTCCCCGACTCAATCCCAGTCAGGAAGCCTGCCTCACCCAACATCGACTTTTCCATCAAAGCGTTGCAAGGACAAACTGTCACACAGTGACCACAGGAAACGCAGGACGACTCGTTGATCGGCACGTCGTTGTCCCAAATGACGCGCGGGCGATCACGTTCCCAGTCGATCGACAGCACTTCGCTGACTTGCAAGTTTTGACAAGCCTCGACACAGCGTCCACATAAAATACACTGGTCTGGATCGTAACGGTAGAACGGATTGCTCATGTCTTTTTCATAGGGTTTGGGTTCAAACGGGTAGGACTGATGCTCAATCTGCATCTGCATCGCTGTGTTGTGGATTGTGCAATTTCCGTTGTTGTTATCACAAACTGTGCAGTACAGTTCGTGGTTCCGCAGAACTCTGTCCATGGCTTCTTTGCGCGCAAAACGCGCCCCCACGGACTTCGCCCGAATCACCATTCCCTCTTCCACAACTGTCGAGCAGGCCCGAGCCAGTTTCCCATTGATTTCTGTGATGCACGTGTCGCAGGTCTCAATCGGTCCGAGCGCGGGGTGATAGCAGATATGAGGGTGTTCCTCTCCAGTAGCCAAAATAGCGTTCAATACGAGTGTCCCTGGTTCAACCGCGACCGTATTACCGTCAAGTTCGATTTGTACCCAACCTTCTGGCATCTACAGAACCTCCTTACCCTACCCATTTTATTGGCTAGGTGAGTCGTAGAATGTGCAAACGCTCAGCAAAAAAAGGCACAAAGTGCGCCCTATACGGGCTTGCGCACCATTGTGCCAATGAGCACCCCTGCAATCCCATACAGGCGTGACAGTAGCTTCCGCCGACCATCTTAACCGAAACACTCCGGAATGTCTCGGTCACATGTTCACATAATAATTCCAATATGGTCTTGGCCGTTCTCTTTTGTCAAGTAATTTGCAGTCCGCGTGAATAATCACTCTTTTCCCACGATCGCGTCTTTAAAGATGAAGACTGAGACCCCCATGTCATGTTCCACCTTGAAATCAGAAAACAGGTGTACCAACGGCGACCCGACTAACTCTTCCAGTCCGTCTGGCACGTGCTCTGCATATACGTCCTGAATCAGCTTGGTCCGCGCTGCTCGAACCATCTCGGCGCCTTCAGGATTGTGGCTGATGAATTTCTCCATGGGCGTGAGGTTGCCGTTCAAGATTGAAATCGCCATGTTATCGACGAATACGGTATGAATTCGCTCTGGCCCTTTACCAAAGTAGTCTTTCCTCACTCGGCGGACTATCTCGTTAAACATCTGCTCTTTGCGCAAGCGGCACCCTCCCCCATCCGGAACATCGCGGCTCACTCTTTCAAACGATGATCAGTCCCTACGTTTCAGTAAAAATCCTAGCATAACGCATAGGAGGCAACAAACGGGTCTGTCTCAAAATGTCTAGGGTTGACACACAATAGCAAAAAGAGAGATAAAATATACGTTGGTTGATGTATTGGAACAGTACATCAGCTACGGACTGATATGCTGGTTGGTTTGTCTGTATGCGTTTGCAGGTGGACACAACGGCACAAAGTAGCGGCCTAAGAACAGGCCCGCCTTTGTGCCGTTTCGTTTGTCTAGCCAAAGTAGTGAGCGTGTACAGCCAGTTCTCTAGGGAAAGAAGGCGGTGCTGACCCGTTAGTGTCACTGTGCGAGCACACGAACACGGTTGGACAAGTGTACGGAGGCAAGTTCATAGGGGGGAAAACATCGTGTCAGTACCAATTTCGAACTTTTGGCCTGTCGCCATCGGATTTTTATCGCTTTCGATTAACTACTTTGTGCAAGGCGGAACCACTCTCTCTGCAGGTCCAAACTGGAACCAAGACAAAGCCAAGTTCGACCGAACGGTAGGCCTGTGGGGAATGTTTCTCGGGGGATTCGGCCAGCTGCTGACCGGCATCTACCTGATGGTCGGTCTTTCCTGGTTCCCGGTTTATCGAAACGCCCCTCCGCTCTACATGGCGGCGGTTGCCTTCACCGTTTATGGAATCCACTGGATTGTCCTGGGTCTGCGCCGATATACCGGAAGCGACCACGGGCCTGAGGCCTGGATGGCGATTCCGCTGCTCGGCTTGAGTATACTTGGTGCAATTTCGTTTGGGAATGCCGGTGATATACCCGCTATGATTCTCTTTATAGGCCTGACCTTGATTTACATTTGTGAAATTCCGTCCCGATTCCGCAACAGCAAAGGCTGGGAGAAAGCTACAGCCGCGTTTCAGTTACTTACCGGGGTCTGGCTGCTGTACTTGACCTACGGTGTCACGCTCAACTTCGCCAACGGCATGCACTGGTGGGTGTAAGTGGTTCATACAACACTGGCGCAGTGGACGTAATGACCCACTGCGCCAGGCATTGTCAAACATGCACACGGTTTGTGCTCAGTGATTCTCCTAGTATGCGCCACGGATCCACTCGCGCACTTGCGTTTGATAGAAGTCAACTAACCGCTGCCGCTCCTCCACCGCGAATGACGGGACATCCAGGGCAGCTAGATTATCCTCGACCTGCTTCACATTCCGAAATCCGGGGATCACGCAGCTGACCTCGTCAAAGTCCAGAATCCAGCGCAGCGCCGCCCGCGTCATATTTCCCCGACCATCGGCAATCCAGCGCAGCTTGTCCGCTAGCTCAACGCCCTTCTCGAACCCAAGCCCTGCAAAGGTTTCTCCCACGTTGAATTTTTCTCCGTTTTCGTTGAAGTTCCGGTGGTCGTTCTCCGCGAACCGGTGGCTTTTGTTGAACTTCCCTGTCAACAGC
>JAKAXI010000168.1 GCA_021816665.1 Bacillota bacterium
CGATCTCAGGTGAAGCCCGCCTACAGCCCGCGCTCGAGAGACTGCAGTTAGCGCGGGTCGACGCGGAAGCAGCGGGTTGGCCAGAGTGGTGGACAAGGCCCGTGCACAGTCCAGAAGACTACGAAGCTTGGCAACGCTATACAGAGACCGTGGTAGACAAGAGGGAGGCGGGTGTCGATGAAGGCACGTGAAGTACCAGTGGAACAGGCTGTAGGGCTGACGCTTGCTCATGACATGACGCGGATTGTCCCGGGTGAATTTAAGGGTCGCGCCTTTGCCAAAGGGCACGTGGTGACGGAAGCGGACATTCCGCTGCTGCTCGACATCGGCAAACGTCATATCTACATCCTCGAGATCGACGACGACGAGTTGCACGAAAACGATGGAGCATTGCGCATGGCGAATGCGGTGGCGGGCCCCGGTGTGTCGCAGTCTGACGTGCACGAGGGCAAAGTGATCTTGAAAGCGCGCGCGGACGGGATGCTGTGGGTGGACGAGCCTCGGCTGTTTGAGATGAACCGGATCCCGGACATTTCGATCGCCACCCGTCGACCGAACAGCCACGTAGCTGCTGGAACCTCCGTAGCAGGCGTCCGTCCGATCCCGCTTGTCGTCGCCCGCGACAAAGTCGAAACGGTCGAACGCATTGGACAATCTGCAGAACAGCCGGTCATCGACGTCATTCCGTATCTTGCGCACAAGGTTGCACTCGTGACGACAGGGAGCGAGATCCAGTCTGGCCGCATTCAGGACAAGGCTGGTCCTGTCTTGCGGGAGAAGTTTGCAAAGTTTGGCGCAGAAGTTGTCAGTCAGTCGTTTCCGGGGGACGATTTGCCGGACGTCGTCGCGGCAATTGAGGCTGCGTGCGCAGGGGGCGCAACGGTGGTGTGTGTCACGGGTGGGATGTCAGTTGATCCCGATGATCGCTCGCCGGCTGCCATCCGCAGCGCCACGACAGAGGTCGTCACCTACGGCACACCGATGCTGCCTGGCTCCATGCTGATGCTGGCGTATAAAGGCGACACGGCGGTGTTTGGGTTGCCGGGGGCCGTGATCTACGACCGTGTCACTTCTTTTGACCTCTTGCTGCCGCGTGTTCTCGCCGGGGTGCGCTGGACTCGCGATGACATCGCGCGTTACGGCGCTGGCGGGTGGCTGAATGACTGATCGCTTTCGCCGCGTCTGTGTCGTGGGCGGGCACAACTCCGGCAAGACGCTGCTGCTAGAGCGCCTCGTCGCGTTGTGGACTGAGCGGGGCATACGAGTGGCCGTGTTAAAGCACGACGGACACGCGGATTTGTCGCCGGGTGCTGACGACTGGGAAAAGCCAAACGGCGACACAGTTCGGTTGCGGCACGCCGGCGCCACTGTCACTGCTGTGGCGGGGGGCGGGCAGTCGCTGTTTCGTATGACAGAAGATCCGGTCATCCAAAATGTGGATGACTTTGCGCGCCGGACAGTGAACGTCGCGCGGTCTGCTGGCGCGACCGTTGACCTGGTAGCCGCGGAAGGCTGGAAGCACAGTGCGTGGCCGAAGCTTGTGGTTGTTCGGAGTGACGACGAAGTGGAGTGGTTGAGAAGCCAAAATCTGCTCGACGTTCGCGCGATCTACGCTGCACAGCCTGTGCGGAAGGTTGCCGCTTTTGGGCGACAGGTGTATCATGGTGCAGACATAGAGCGCTTGGCCGAAGATGTCCTCGCATGGACTTGACAGCGGTCGACGTGTCATAGGATTGAAATTTTCGGGGAGGTGACGGGGATGCTCAGTAACATTGGTTGGTCTGGACTGATTCTAATTTTGATCGCGCTACTGTTGGTTTTTGGCCCGAGCAAACTACCGGAGATCGGCAAAGCGTTTGGCAAATCTTTACGTGAGTTCCGAAGTGCTACGCGGGATATGACGGACGAAATGAAGAGTGCTGTGTCTGATACTCCTCAGACGCCTGCTGCGCCGACGGCGCCAGCAGTGGAGCCGATCGTGTTAAAGGACGAAGCTGACGTACAAGAGCGCAAGACGCAAGGTTGATTTTTATTCGAACCGAATGGTGCGCTCGGCTCAAGTTTGAGTTGGACTGGGTTGTGAGCGGGGGGCCCCTGTGAATATGACTGCTGTCGATCACCTGTCCGAACTGCGCAGGCGCATCATTTATGTGCTCGTGGTTTTTGTGGTTTTGTTGTTCGCCTGCCTCGGGTTTGTTTCACACATCTACTCATATTTGGTTTCGCCGCTGCAGCAGGACGGTTTTAAGCTGATGGTGATCGGTCCTGGTGAAGTGATTACGGTATATTTCACCATCGCAGGCATCGTCGCAACAGGGCTCTCCGTTCCGTTCGCTTTGTACCAGACCTGGCTGTTCGTGCGCCCAGGCCTGCGGCCGATCGAACGCCGCTACACTGTGCAACTGCTGCCTTTCACACTGGCCTTGTTTGTGTGCGGCGTGCTGTTTGCGTGGTTCGTGATCTTCCCGACCATTTTGCACTTTCTTCTCCGCATCGCTTCAGCCCAGTTTGTCGTGAACATCCGCGCAGAACTGTACTTTTCATTCCTGTCGATGATCTGCGTGCCGTTCGGCTTCATCTTTGAACTCCCACTGGTGGTCGTCTTTTTGACGCGCATCGGGGTGATTTCTGCGCGGTTTTTGCAGCGCATCCGCCGCTATGCGTACCTCGTGATCGTCCTCATTGGCGTACTCATCAGCCCGCCGGAACTGATCTCTCACTTGAGTGTCACAATTCCGATGGCTGTATTGTACGAGATTAGCATCGTTCTCTCCAGGTTGGTTGAGCGCCGTAAGCTGGCTGCCGAGCGACGCAAGGCTGCCGCCGAGGCACAGTCGGAACAACACCGTGCGAATGGCGATGCATCCGGGCCGCAGAACTGATTTTTGAAACACCCCCGCAGTTCCGCCGGAAGTTCAACCGGAAATTTAGCCGGAGCCCCGGTAAAATCCCTCAAAAAACTTTCAGTACTTCCTTGCAAAGCCCTTGTCCACCGATTATTATAGGTTGTGGTGTTAGCACTCGATGCGGTTGAGTGCTAACAAGAACGCACATCCTCAACGGTCCAAGGAGGTTATTCCATGCTGAAACCACTCGCAGATCGCGTCGTGGTCCGCCTCGTAGAGCGCGAGGAGAAAACGGCGAGCGGAATCGTACTGCCGGACACTGCGAAAGAGAAGCCGCAGGAAGGCGAGATCGTGGCTGTCGGCGAAGGCCGCTACGAAGATGGCAAGCGCATTGCGCTCGACGTCAAGGTTGGCGATCGGGTCATCTACTCCAAGTACGCAGGTACCGAGGTCAAGGTCGACAACGAAGAGTTGCTCATCCTCCGCGAGAGCGACATCCTGGCCATCGTTGAAAAGTAAGCCGAGCTGCGCTTCGGCTACATATCTCGATTAGGAGGGACTTCTGAACATGGCGAAAGAGATTAAGTTCGGCGAAGACGCCCGTCGCGCAATGCTGCGCGGTGTCGACGCGCTCGCAGACGCTGTGAAAGTCACACTCGGCCCCAAAGGCCGCAACGTAGTTCTGGAGAAAAAGTTTGGTTCGCCGCTCATCACCAATGACGGTGTGACGATCGCGAAAGAGATCGAACTCGAGGACACCTTCGAGAACATGGGCGCTCAACTGGTGAAGGAAGTCGCGACAAAGACGAACGACGTCGCTGGCGACGGTACCACCACCGCAACAGTGCTCGCACAGGCCATGGTCCGTGAGGGTCTGAAGAACGTGGCAGCTGGCGCGAACCCGATGGTTCTGCGCAAGGGCATTGAAAAGGCTGTGAACGCAGCTGTTGAGGAAATCAAGACGATCGCGAAGCCAGTCGAAGGCCGCGACAACATCGCGCAGGTCGCCGCGATTTCTGCGGGCGACGACGAGATCGGCGTCCTGATCGCTGACGCCTTTGAAAAGGTCGGCAAAGACGGCGTCATCACCGTCGAAGAGTCTAAGGGCTTCACCACGGAGCTCGAAGTCGTGGAAGGCATGCAGTTCGACCGCGGCTACATCTCCCCGTACATGGTTACCGACACGGACAAGATGGAAGCTGTGCTCGATGAGCCATACATCCTCATCACGGACAAGAAGATCGGCAACATCCAGGAAGTGCTTCCGGTCCTCGAGCGTGTTGTGCAGTCCGGTCGTCCGCTGTTGATTGTCGCGGAAGACGTCGAAGGCGAAGCGCTCGCGACCTTGGTCGTGAACAAACTGCGCGGCACCTTCACAGCTGTCGCCGTCAAGGCGCCTGGCTTCGGCGACCGCCGCAAGGCGATGTTGCAGGACATCAGCATCCTTACGGGTGGCCAGGTAATCAGTGAGGAACTCGGCCTCGAGCTGAAGAACACCTCGATTGACCAACTCGGCCGGGCGCGTCAAGTTCGAGTCAGCAAAGAAAACACCATTGTCGTCGACGGCACTGGTGAGAAGGCTGACATCGAAGCGCGCATCAAGCAGATCAAGGCGCAAATCGAAGAGACAACTTCCGACTTCGACAAGGAGAAGCTGCAAGAGCGCTTGGCGAAGTTGGCTGGTGGCGTCGCCGTGATCAAAGTTGGCGCTGCAACTGAGACAGAGCTGAAGGAGAAGAAGCTGCGCATCGAGGACGCGCTGAACGCAACGCGTGCTGGTGTGGAAGAAGGCATCGTCTCCGGCGGCGGTACGGCACTCGTGAACGCGCTGGCTGCACTCGACAAGCTCAGCCTGACAGGCGACGAGCTGACCGGCCTCAACCTGGTCCGCAAGGCACTCGAAGCGCCCGTGCGTCAGATTGCTGACAACGCTGGTGTGGAGGGCTCTGTGATCGTCGAGCGTTTGAAGAAGGAAAAAGTCGGCTTCGGCTACAACGCTGCGACTGGCGAGTGGGTTGACATGATTCAGGCTGGTATCGTTGACCCGGCGAAGGTCACCCGCAGCGCGTTGCAGAACGCAGCGAGTGTCGCGAGCATGTTCCTGACCACCGAGGCAGTTGTCGCCGACAAGCCGGAGAAGGACAAGGCGCCGGCAATGCCTGGCGGCATGGGCGGAATGGACGGCATGATGTAAGAGAGTGTGTTGATGCGTCGAGCCGGGCGGGCTTGGTTGCTCGCCCGGGTTGGCGGGTCGCCGGCTGGGCTGGAAGGCGGGTCGGCTGGAAGGCGTCATCCCTTCGGGGGTGGCGCCTTTTTGCGCTACGCCCTGGTGACGTTGGGTTGGGTTCCGGCCCAAACCTCAAGCGGTAGCGACGCTGGCGTCGCTGCATCCGTCGGCGATTGGCGAATCGGGCTGCGGAAGTGTCGAAAATGTCGCTAATCGCCAGATTTTTGCGCTGTAGCGACATAATTTCCGTTCGTGATGTCGGTTCCGGCCCGAACCTCAAGCGGTAGCGACGCTGGCGTCGCTGGCTATGTCTAGTGAGTCTAGCAATTCTGCGACGGGCTGTCGTGATGGAGAATTGTCCGTGCT
>JAKAXI010000169.1 GCA_021816665.1 Bacillota bacterium
GATCTAGGGTAAGCGAACGTCCCGACTCCCATCAGCACTAGTGTCAACCACAACACTCGCGTACTGACTGTACTCGTATGTCCCAATTCCACGAGCACAATGCCGCCCAAAATCACCAAAGACATCAAAAGGCCCCGTATCGGAATGCGATGTCTCTGTCCTGGCACTGCGTGATGATTGGACTGGCGAAACAGGGGCGAAAGAAGAGAACCCGCGATAATAGTAAACTGCCAAGTCGCGGCTACCAGCCAGGAGGGCGCGTACTTCGCGCTGACACAAATCGGAATGTAGAACAGTCCGAAACCGACTGTGCTCCAAATCAGCCAACGAATGGGTGCACGGGCCAACTCTCGTAGAACAGACCGCAGATTCCCACGGACAAACACCACGACGAGCAGCATCGGGAACATGAACAGGTAACGCAGGGAGGCACTCCACTGCCAACTCCCGCCCGCCTGTGCCATGCGCTGGTTTAGCACAAATGTCACGGCGAAAAAGAGTGACGACAGGAGTCCCAACATAATGGACGAACCCAGCTTACGAGTATGGTCTCCTTGGTCGCGTCCTTCGTGCGCGGATGTGGTCGCGTCGATCCGAGACCCCTCCTTCTACTGTCCAACATACCACAGCTGCAAAGACGATGGCTGTTCATCATCCGCGATCGAACAGATTACCCTTTTGCTTCGTCTATAGTGAGGTGTATGATGGCGACGTCTGTGGATCATCACAGCCATCCGTGTCGGGCAAGGCTACATACAGATACTCAAATACACAGTCGTGGTACCTGGGGGTTCAAAGTACATATGATGAAGCAGTCAATTCGAATATTCCTTTTGTTTTTGACAGGTGCCGCGTACATCGCGAGTTACGGATATGCCTATTCGCGTGCAGTGGCACTTGGAATTGGTATGGTTCCGACCACATCGACCTACCAATCACACGTCGCGATTTCCACGTATATTCTCCCCCTCACCCTAGCGACTGTACTCTGCGTTGTTTTCTGCCTGCAATTACCGGCACTCAAATCGGTGAAGTTGCAGCTCATCGTGATCGGGATCATTTCGTTTTGCGTAAGCTTGTGGGTGATTTCCAGACCCCTCACACTCTCCTTGGACACATATCGCTATTTGTGGGACGGGCATCTACTCGTGCACGGTGTCAGCCCATATCGAGCTGTCCCTCTCTCTCCAGTACTGGACGCATACCGTAACTTCCGCTACTGGCCACTCGTGGGTTGGAAGACTACACCAGACGCCTATCCGCCCCTCAGTCAGATCTACTTCGTCGCAGCAGCTGCGATCAAGGATGGAGCCCTGTGGCCCTACCGCACAATCGCGTTTGTCAACCAGTGCGTCTCTCTTGTCTTGTACCTCATTGTGCTCAAAAAGCGGGCACGTCCACACGGACTGCAGCGCAAGGACATCTTCGCGTTTGCGTTGTTTGCCCTATTTCCTCCTGTCATCAACGAGTTGATTGGAGCCTCACACGTTGACACTTTCGCAGTTCCGTGGCTGCTGCTTGCTTGGTGGATGTGGCTCGAAAACAGACCGCTTGTTGTCGGAATAGCTCTTGGCCTCGCGACGCTAATCAAGCTATGGCCGATCGTTCTTATCCCCGCTTTTTGGCGCTGGGGGGAGAAGAAATCAAACGCTCTTATGATCGCGAGCGGAGGCATCACCCTCATCGCGGGTTTTGCACCCTTTATGTTGCTTGGGCACGGCCATGTATTCGCGTTCTATCATAAAGACCTGTTTTTTGACGAAAGCCTCTACTTTCCAGTGCGGCGCTTTATACAACACACACGCCACGGGGCGACGGTCATCTTGGCTGTGATGGAGTTGCTCGCTTGGACCTATATGCTATCCAAGCGCGGACGCGCATTGACGTTTGAACAGAAGGTCACTATCCTCGGCATGACTTTCCTCTTGTCATCACCGATGCTCCGACCTTGGTATCCGATACCTTTAATTCCCTTTGCAGCGCTCGCGGGCGATTTTTCAGTTTTCTACCTTTCCGTGTCCATTCAAACTCTTGGTTCACTCACGCCCCGCGAGTTCTTTCCTTACCTGCCGATAGAATTCATCCCCACCTACGCCGCCGCTATCTTTCAGTGGTTTGTTCAATGGCCACGTGCGGCGGTGCGGAAGCTTCGCACTGAGTAGCCGACCACTCCTTTCGGTCACATACACACTCCAGCCATGCAGTGTATGGGTTCATGTCGGTAGTTCTGCTGACTGGGCGCATGGGTATGGCTAAATACCGCCACTGTCGCTCGTCTCGCCGAATACCCTGCAACAAGTCAATTTGAAGGGAGGGCGACGGTGAATGTGTTCGCGAGGTGAGTGTTCCCGGGCCATGGGACAATGGGTCCGATTTCAAACGCCATGGGGCGTACACCGCGGCATCGTTGAGTCTGTTAATCAGCGAGCGGTTCTTGTGCGCATGCCACGCCAGTATGCTCCAGTCGTGCTCACGAGCCACTCGACGGCAAGCGAAACAGACGAAGCCAGCAAACTCGACATCGCACTCGCAGCCTGGCGCGGCTACGGAGGTTACGGGCGCGGCTACGGATGGGGCGCCCCTGGCTACGGCGGTTGGTACGGCGGTTGGTGGTGGTGGTGGCTAGCGTTCGCTTGGATTTTCTGGCTGGCTTTCTTGTGGTAGAGCGACATCCGTCCACGTCGTCGCACAACATCTGTACGAAAAGAGGCCAGTGGGCCTCTTTTTATTGTACTCATTCACACCCGAGCGCCGATACATGCGGCTTTCCCACGCATGTCTGTGTAGTATACTGTTTTATACAACAGAGTGGAGAGGAGTGCCCATCGTGACCGAGTTTTATATTCCTGCCAAACTTCAAAGCCTGCACTCCGACATTTTGCCCTCGCAGCTTCGCTATCACAACAAACGGGTCGCGGTTAGCAAAGAGTTTACCTTCGACGCTGCCCACCACCTGCACCTATACGAAGGAAAATGCCAGAGCCTGCACGGCCACACCTACAGACTGATAGTGACAGTCAGTGGCGTTCCAGGTAACACTGGGTTGACTGTGGACTTCAGCGATTTGAAAACGATCTACCGCGAGGAGATTGAAGCAAAACTCGACCATCGCTATCTCAACGAAGTGCTGCCGCCGATGAACACGACAGCGGAAAACATGGTCGTGTGGATTTGGGAACAGTTTGATGGCGCCTTGGCAGCACAGGGGCTGAAGGCCGCAGGTTGTCGGCTGGAAGAGATTAAGTTATACGAAACCCCAACCAGCTTTGCAACGGCAAAACGCGAGTGGATGGAATCAAGCGAAGAAAGCGAGCCACAGCGATGACAGACGCAAAGCAACTGACGATAGAAACCGACAGCAAAGAGACATCGCGACCGTGGGACGGTGTCCGCTTACCGATGGTGGAAGTTTTTGAAACGATCGAAGGCGAAGGCACGCAAGCTGGCTATATGACTACGTTTGTCCGAGTCTTTAACTGTAATCTCCGCTGTGCCTGGTGCGATACTCCATATAGTTACGCACCGGAAAAGCCAGCGTACTACGCGAGTATCGCCGAGACTGCGGATCACGTCAAAACGTTTGCCAATCCGCGCGTCTGCTTGACAGGTGGCGAACCGCTCATGCACGGTGAAAAGTCTCGCATGTTACTGCGTGCGCTCGCAGAACTCGATTCCGTCGAAGACATTCACGTGGAAACCAACGGCGCCATCGACCTCTCGCCATTTCGACACGACCGGGAAACGTACGAACAGCTGTTCAGCAAGGTGCGCTTCATTGTCGATTACAAGTTGCCTTCGAGCGGTGAGATGGAGAAAATGGTGAGTTCGAACTTTGCGTGCCTTGGGCCACAAGATGAAGTGAAATTCGTGATCGGCAGTCGAGCCGATTTCGACACCGCACTCTCCGTGCTCATAACACACTACCGGCAAGGTTACGTTTTGTTCAGCCCGGTGTTTGAGTCGATGCCAGCCGAAGAGCTCGCTGCACTCATGATTGAGCACCGATTGAAACATGTGAAGCTGAACGTACAAATTCACAAGTACATCTGGGACCCACATCGGCGCGGCGTGTGAGCCGTGCCCCCAGCTTAAATTGCGCCTTCATCCAACAATCCCCGGAAATATGATCAAGATCGTTTCTCAATTACCCTCATAAATCGTCGCAATCATTCGAAACTAATAGCAAGTGATAGGAATTCTAGTAGAAAGAGGTGGCGACGTGTACTTCTGCATTCACTGTAAACAGTTGCACACCATTCAGGCGTATGACCACGTGTTTCGAACCGGATTTCGCCAGGATCTAACCGGTGAACGGTATCCGCTTGGCGTTTGCACAGCATCCCTGTCCGCAGAGTTCCCGAACCCACTTCCTACTGCCTGTTTGCCTGAGGCACATCACCTCGCAGAACGTCGGCAGTCGTAGTCGCACTGCGAAAAGGCGGTGTGCCGTCAGGCAAGTCATCAGCCCTGCACGCGGAACAGTTGAATTACCGGAGGTCGAGCATGGCTGATAAATCAGCGATGTCAATGCGACTGCCCACGTAGAACGACCCAAATTCGGCATAACGAGCACTCGCTTCGTCGAAGCGCATTTCGTACACAAGCTTTTTAAACTGCACCGGGTCGTCGGCGTACAGGGTAACACCCCATTCCCAGTCATCAAGCCCGACCGATCCGGTGATGATCTGCTTGACTTGTCCCGCGTAGGCTCGGCCAATTAGCCCGTGGCTTCTCATCATATCCCGGCGAGCCTCCATCGGGAGCATATACCAGTTGTCCTCCCCACTGCGCTTCTTGTTCATCGGGTAAAAGCAAATGTTCTTCGCAGACGGTAGTACTGGCTTCAAGCGGCCCTGTATGTACGGGTCCTCAGATACATCTACGCCCGGCTTCGCCAGGTAAGCACTCAGTTCCACGATGGATACGTAAGAGTACGCAGGATTCGTGAAGTCAGCAAACCTGCAGTGATTGAGTTCAGTCTTGGCAGCAGTCAGTTCCTCCAGTGTCGGCCTCAGCTGAACCCACATGATGTCCGCCTTGTTGCCCGCAATCTCGTAGAGGCCATATCCGCCTGTGCGCTCCGCCTCTCGATTCTGAAAACGCTGGTGGGCATGAAACAACTCTTCCATGGCTGCGCTTCGTTCGCCAGCACTCAACTGTCGCCAAGCTTGCCAATCTACAGTTCGCAAGTCGTGCGACACGTACCACCCTTCCAGCGTGTCGACGGCTTCGTTTCTGTGTTCTGCCACGATTGCACCCCCTTGACTTGTCCAACATCGGTCATGCAAGTA
>JAKAXI010000170.1 GCA_021816665.1 Bacillota bacterium
AAACGCGATGCTGAAGGCAGCTTGGCTGTGCGATAACGGCAAACCGTATACCTTGGAGGCGTCATATTCGAAACTGTTTTCCTCCGAAATGTGCACTCGGACGTGTGAACAGGCTGTGCAGATTCTTGGCGGCTACGGGTACATGCGCGAATACTCGGTCGAGCGGAACTACCGCGACGCCAAACTGATCGAGATCGGCGAGGGCACCTCAGAGGTCCAGCGCCTGGTGATTGCACGTCAACTCGGCTGCTAAAATTACTTCTAAGTTGGACATCCCGTCGTACATTATAACGATGGCCGATTGCCGGTCAGAGGACCCTTTTCGTGGTCATCCAGGTGCCGCGGAGGTACGACGGGAGGAGCAACATCTGTGTGGCGATTCTTGGGGTTTGCACTCATTGGCATTGCTTTCACGGCTGTGTTGGCTGCAGTTCTTCTCAGGATGGCAGCGTACAAGATTCGGAGTTTGGGGCGACATGAAGTCCCGAGACCGTCCGACGCAGCAATCGTGCTTGGAGCATATACAGATGGGTTCCGGCCAAGCCGGGCCTTACTCGCTCGACTGCGCGCAGCACTCCACTTGTTTCGACAAGGGTATGTCCGGGCAGTCATCGTCAGCGGCGGGCGCGGAGAGGATGAAACTGTGTCCGAGTCCAGTTCCATGCGCCGTTTTTTGATTCTGAACGGGGTTCCGAGCGAGGTGATCCTGGAGGACCGTCACTCGCGCGACACTTGGGAAAACCTACGCAACAGCCGACGTGTCATGAGCGATCACGGATTGCACACAGCAGTCATTGTAACCAGTGACTATCATCTGCCGCGGGCACTAGCTGTTGCGCAACAACTGGAGATGCAGGTGAGTGGGTTCGCGGCTTGGTCGTCCAAGTCAGAAATCCGGTACGCGTATCGGGAAGTCATCGCGCGCATCAAATACACATTGACGGGGCAGGCCGCTTTGTGACGGGCCTGGCCCCGTCCCCATGAGGTGAGGGAGTGGCCGTCACGCTGTCGGCTCGGTTACAGGCAATTGCAGACTTGGTGCCACGTGGCGCCCGTATTGTAGACGTCGGAACGGACCACGCCTTATTGCCCATTTTTCTCGTTCAATCACACGTCGCAATTTCTGCCATCGCAACTGATATCGCTGCGCTTCCCGCTCATTCAGCCGCCACGAACGTGCGAGGCCACGGACTCGCCGACGTGATCGACGTCCGCGTAGGACCTGGACTGAGGACTGTCCTCCCGGGTGAAATCGATACAGTCATTGTTGCTGGGATGGGCGGGAGCACGATTCGCGAGGTCCTGTCAGACTCCACTTTGGTCCTCAGAGATGTACGGCGAATCATTGTCCAGCCCATGAATCAAGGGCACCACGTGCGGTCTTTCTTTCTGGACAACGGATGGGCGCTGACTGCGGAACGCGCGGTTCTCGATCACGGCCGAATTTACGAGGTGCTGGCCGCTATCCCTGGTACACACAGTGAGGCCATGCAAAGTTACAAGGATTTCGCGGACGATGCTCCAGCCATGCGTGTCGCCTTGGACCTCGGGCCGACACTGTTACAATGCGCGACTCCGGAGTTCTTGACACGTGTAAAGGAGACTTTGGAGCATTGGTGTAAACGTGAGCACAAGATGAGGCAGAGTGGACGCGAAGACGTTAGAAGACAGGTGGTACACCTCAGGCGTCAGATTGTGTGGTTAGAAGCCTGGTACAACGGACAAGCTCCGAACGAAGGGACAGGTACTACATGCTCACCGCAAGAGACGTGATTGCAGTCGTCGAAGCTTTCGCACCGACCTCTCTGGCTTTTCCAGACGACCCAATTGGCCTGCAGGTAGGCCGAGCGGACAAGCCGGTAGCAAAGGTGTGGCTCGCACTCGACCCGTCGCCCGCCGTGATCGCGGAAGCTGCGCAAGCAGGCGCCGACCTTCTCATCACGCATCATGAACTGTTTTACCAACCACTGAAAAGGCTTGATACCCAGTCCTGGCGCGGGAGAGCTATCGCGACTGCGATACAAAACGACCTTACAGTCTACGCCGCGCACACCAACCTTGATGTGACGGAAGGCGGAGTGAACGACGTCTTAGCTGAGTTGTTTGGACTCAGGAACGTCGAGATCCTTGACCGCCTCAGCAATGAACGCTTGCGCAAACTCGTTGTCTTTGTCCCGCTGTCACATGCCGATCGCGTGCGCGATGCCATTTGCGGCGCCGGGGCGGGGTTCATCGGCCGATATAGCCACTGTACATTCAACACGCCTGGGCAAGGAACGTTCCTCGCGCAGGACGGAGCAAACCCGTTCCTTGGGCAGGTAGGGGAGTTGACCCGAGCCGACGAGATTCGCGTTGAAACGGTGGTTCCCGAACAACTGACGGAGCGAGTCATCTGCGCGATGCTCGACGCCCATCCGTACGAGGAGGTCGCCTACGACCTTTACCCGCTCGAGGTGATGGGGAGGCCGTTCGGGATCGGGCGCGTCGGCGATTTAGACAGTGCGCGTTCACTCGGCGAATTCGCCGACTTCGTCCGACAGCAGTTAGGGCTGAGTCACATCCGTTTTGGAGGTGATCCCGCAGTGAACCTCACACGCGTTGCCATAGTAGGCGGTTCTGGTGGTCGTTGGGCCGACAAGGCACTTGCTAAAGGCGCTCAAGTGTTGGTGACTGCAGACTGCGACCATCATCAGGTGGCTGAAGCTTGGGAGGACGGGTTAGCGATTGTGGACGCCACGCACGCAGCTCTGGAACGGCCCGTTCTACAAAAGCTGCGCGAGGTGATTGAGCAAGGAACAACGGGGCAAGTAGATGTTGACGTTTCGGCCGTGCGCGAAGACCCCTTCACGTGGGCTTGAACCTTGGTAATCGTGGAAATACATACATTTGAAGTGGACGGCCAACCTGCAGTATACTAAACCTCGTTGACTCCAACTGGGAAGTAAGCTGGGCAGCCGCCGGTGCAGTGCCGAAAGGCCGCACGGGAGGAAAGTCGGAGCTCCGCAGGGCAGGGTGCCGGATAACGTCCGGCGGGAGCAATCCTAGGGAAAGTGCCACAGACATGTAGACCGCCGATGGCCGCTATGCGGCACAGGCAAGGGTGCAACGGTGCGGTAAGAGCGCACCAGCGGGTTGGAGACAACCCGGCTAGGTAAACCCCACCCGGAGCAAGACCGGATAGGAGTGCACATGCGATGGCCCGTCGCGCACTCGGGTAGGTCGCTGGAACCGGCTGGCAACAGTCGGTCTAGATAGATGGTTGCCGCTCCACCGTGCGAGGTGCTTTGCGCCGTTTGCAGCACAGGAGTACAGGACTCCGCTTACAGGCTTGCTTCCCATTGAGTTACCTACACACTTGCGGTGAGAAAGGCCAGGCGTTAGCTAGGCCTTTTTGTGCTGGACGCAAAGTGGGAAATCACTGACAAAAGGGAATTGCTTGGGTTTTAGACTTGCAAAGTTTTGCTGACGAAACTAGAATACAAAGAAATCAGAAAAATAAGAGATGTGTCACGGCAAACTAGGGGAAACTCTGGGACGCAAAGCCACGGATCTAAGGGGGTTCACGCACGTGGACGCCTATGAACGCCGGGTTGCCATTTCTATTTCCACGGCGATGTCGTGGGTTTCACAGGGCAACCCATTGTAGGGCTGCTTCTTTTTGTGTTTTCAAGGCAACCGCTGTCGGTCATAAAGAGCTGCTTCTCACCCCCCTGGCAACGGGTGAGAAGCAGCTTGAAGCCGGATTACATGGACGATACCACCATGGGTTCAGGGGGGAGATTTGGCTTTATCGGTAAGATAGCAAGGGACGATGCCGACAGGAACAGCAGAACTGCGATCACACTTGTGACTGCCTTCATGGTTTCACCCCCTTTCTTCATTGATCCTGCCAGACGGAGGCGAGCACACATGGATGAAGCTGAGCGTGGACTGGTTTCACTCGTCATCGGTTACCAAATTCGCCGGTGTCGCCAATCTCGGCACTTGTCGCAAGCAGAAGTCGCGCAAGGGATCGGCAGTCAATCGATGATTAGCCTGTTAGAGAGCGGGCGACAGATACCCGCTCCTGACGTGCTGCGTCTGATCGCAGAGCGCCTAGATGACCCTGTGCTGCTCTCTTACGCGGGACTGTTAAATTCGACGGCTTTGACGTTTGACGACTTTGCTACTGGAAACCTGACATTGCTTCATGAAGTGCTGCGTGCCCATCGCGGGCGCTGGCAGGAGGTTCACTTAAAGGTCGCGCTCCAACTCTGCGAACACTACTATACAAACAAACTATTCGAAATGGTTGAAGAAATGTGTTGTCTGATTATGAGTCATACCAACCGCGATATTGGGAGTGTTAAAGCGTGCTTTTATTACGGAAGCACGCATTTGTTCTCTCATCAGTATGATTTGGCTTTGAAGTGGCTCAATCTCGCACTCGAAAAGTACGACGTTTTGGACGACTGCACCAAGGGGCGCCTCTACTACAATCTCGCGTACGCGCATCTTGAGCTACTGAATGATGGCGCGGCCATTTGGTACGCAAAGTTGGCCATTGACACGTTTCTTCGCATAAACGCCTATCCTCAGCACGCCAAGTCATTGGGGCTGCTCGGTGTCATTCAAGGTCAACTCGGTCAACTCGAAGACGCGCGTCCAACACTTGAGCGTGCATACGAAATGATGGAGCGGTGGGATGTGGATCAGGCTGATCTAATCCGGGTGGCGAACAGTATTGCCGACGTGTGCCAATCCACTGGAGACTTGAACGCTGCAGAGCAGTGGTGTCGACTCGTGATCGACTCCACACAAGCGGCTCCGGATTACCCTACACTATCTGCAGCACACCAGACGTTGTGTCTTGTTCATATGGGGAGAGCAGAGTGTAAGGCAGCCTTGGCAGAGGCGCAGTTAGCAATTGCTGCGGCAGAGCGCGCAGTGGATGCTCGGCTGCTGTGCCACGCCTATCTGCTCGCGACAAGTACAACACAGAACCCACTTGAACAAGTGACAGCGGCCGAGCATGCCTACAGGACGGCAAGGGAATCTGGGCTAGCCATCGAACAAGCGATTTCCGCTGACTGTCTGGCAGCGCTGCTCGCTCCCCATGACCCTTCGCGGGCAGAGACATTCCGCAGCCAAGCACTGCAATCGTATCGGCAGTACGTTTCGCGAGGAAGGACGTTTTCCGCGATTTTTCGTTACTTGCGCTGGAGCGAACTTTATGAATCATAACTGTCGAGGTGGTAGGTCGGTATTCATCATAAAGAATGGGCAAGGATTC
>JAKAXI010000171.1 GCA_021816665.1 Bacillota bacterium
GCCTGAGCACGTGATCGGCGAGGAGTGTGTGAAAGTGAGCGCATTCCTCACCAAGCTCGGCTTGTCGACCGCGAAACTGGTCATCCCGTCCGTCGGAGTCGAAGTGCTCGACGGGGACGGGGGCGGAGATGCAAGTCGCGGCGCGGGGCTGCATCGCGCGGGACAGCATGACGAACGCCGATACCGCATTGTCGCCGAGGTTTCGAACGCCGGCTTCCTGCCGACATCGAGCACGGACAAAGGCAGGAAACTGTTGCTGGAAGGTGTGCGCGCGTTTATTGACGGTGATGTCGAGGTCGTGGCAGGGTCGTCGCCAGTGGAGATCGGCCACCTGGACGGGTATGGCAGCCAGAGCACTTGGTCGCCGCAGACCACGCAGCGCGGCTATGCGGAGTGGGTGGTGAAGGCAACACCGGGATCGACCGTGACTGTCGGCTTTGAAGGTCCGCGCGCGGGACGCGTAGTGCGTGAGGTGAAGCTGGGATAGCGCGGTTCAGGGCAGCTCGGCTTGGGCGGTTTAGGCCTCGGAGGATGCCGTGGGTTTGGCGGATTGCGAAAGATAGGGTAAACTAGAGTTCGGTGCTAAACATTAGTAAGCAAGCGGAGGGATGCACATGCCAGCCGAAAACACGTCGGCAAAACGTTCTGGGAGCTTTACCATCGGCGGCGATTTGACTGTGAATCGCCTCGGTTATGGCGCCATGCAGTTGACGGGGCCTGGAATCTGGGGAGACCCACGAGACCCGGAGGAAGCTGTACGAGTCCTCCGTCGCGCGTTGGAACTAGACGTGACGTTTATCGATACGGCGGATTCATATGGGCCGTTCGTCTCCGAAATGCTGATCAAAAAGGCGCTCCATCCGTACCCGAAGGACCTCGTCATTGCGACGAAGGCGGGACTCACCCGCTCCGGTCCGGACGACTGGCGCCCGGTTGGCCGTCCTGAGTATCTGCGTCAACAAGTGCACCTCAGTTTGCGTCACTTGGGTCTTGAGCGGATTGACCTATTGCAGTTGCACCGGATTGACCCCAAGGTGCCGCTCGCGGAGCAGGTCGGCGAGTTGAAACTCCTGCAAGAGGAAGGGAAGATTCGCCACATTGGCCTCAGCGAAGTCACTGTGGAGCAGATTGAGGCGGCCAGCAAGATCGCGAAGATCGTCTCCGTCCAGAACCTGTACAATCTCGCGAAGCGCGACGCCGAGCCGGTCTTAGCGTACTGCGAAGCGAATCAGATCGCGTTCATTCCCTGGTTCCCGCTCGCGACCGGTCAGCTTGCCAAAGCGGGTGGACCCTTGGACGAAATGGCAAAGCGGCTCGATGTCAAACCGTCGCAACTGGCCTTGGCGTGGTTGCTGAAGCGCTCACCTGTCATGTTGCCGATTCCGGGCACGTCGTCTGTCGCGCACTTGGAGGAAAACATGGCGGCTGCAGGCATTGAACTCAGCGATGCTGACTTCGAAACGTTGTTGGATGTGACGACAGCGAAGTAATTGGGTTCGCCACAGCGCATTTGTATGCGTGAATAACCGCTACATTGTGCGGAGACGGCCACGGGGAACCGTGGTCGTCTTTTCGATCGGTTCGTGACAAGTGGCTTTCGCGGTGTAGAGCTTCAGGCTGAATGAGTGTGGGTAGAGGATGCCGCAGTGTGCAGCGAGTCGGACGCACGGTGTACAACAGTGTACAATAGACGTTACATGTGCCAAGAAAGGACGATTCCTGTTGTACGAGTTGAAAACCCCTGACTATCCGGCCGTGATCGCACGGACCTTAAATCTGAAAGTACAGCAGGTACGCGCTGCAGTACGACTGATGGACGAGGGCAACACGATCCCGTTCATCGCACGCTACCGCAAAGAGATGACGGGCGAACTCGACGAAGTCCAGTTGCGAGACATTTCTGCCACCTACGAGTCCGAGCAGAACCTGTTTACGCGAAAGTCTGACGTGCTTCGCCTGCTCGAGGAACAAGGTGTACTGGCGGACGAAGCAACCGCGCAGGCCTTGGTGCCGAAGATCACGGAGGCGGCCACACTGACCGCCGTCGACGACCTGTATCGCCCGTATCGCCCGAAGCGCCAGACGCGAGCTTCCGTCGCGCGAGACCGGGGACTCGAACCGCTCGCGAACTGGCTTGAGCAGGCTGAGCCGAAGACGCCCGCCGACATGGTGGCGAACGAGGCGCTGCTCTACGTCGCGGAAGACGGCGAAGTGCCGAGCACCGACGCGGCGATTGCGGGCGCACTCGACATACTCGCGGAGCGCATCGCCGACGACGCGGACAACCGCCAGTACATACGGGACATCACGACCAAGCGCGGGCAGATGCAGAGTACCGCGGTCGATCCGGCTGCAGAAACCGTCTATGAGATGTACTACGACTTTTCGGAACCGCTGGCGAAGCTGCCGCCGCACCGCGTGCTCGCGATCAACCGCGGCGAGCGCGAAGAGGTGCTGCGCGTGTCAGTCGCTGCGCCGGAGGAGGAGATTCTTGCCTACCTCTACCGTCGATACACCGACCGTCGCGCAGGGGACGGCCGTGCAACTGGCGGCGCTTCGGTGGTTAGTCGTTCCAGTGCCGACCGCGCAGGGACCAGCCGGACTGGAGTCGACGTCGAGTCGAGGCCCGACTACAGCGAGGGCAGCGTCGGCGCTCTGCGTCAGGCGGCGTGCGCAGACGCGTACAAGCGGCTGATCGCCCCTTCTGTCGCCCGTGAGGTGCGGGCAACGCTGACCGAGCAGGCTGAGGCGCACGCCATTCAGATCTTCGGCACGAACCTGCGCCACCTGCTTCTGCAACCACCGCTGCGCGGCAAACGGGTGCTTGGCGTCGACCCCGCCTACCGCACCGGCTGTAAACTCGCCGCCGTGGATGACACGGGAAAGTTGCTGGAGGTCGGCGTGATCTACCCGACCCCGCCGCAAAACCGCGTCGAAGAGGCGGCCGCTCGCGTACTGGAACTGATTCGCACCTACCAGATTGAACTGGTCGCAATCGGCAACGGTACTGCGTCGCGCGAGACCGAGGCGTTCATCGCCGAGTGTGTTCGCCGCTACCGGGAAGCGAGTGGAGAGACGGTGCCGTACGTGATGGTTTCGGAGGCGGGCGCGAGCGTGTACTCCGCGTCGCCGCTCGCTGGTGAAGAGTTTCCAGAGCTCGATGTGTCGGAACGGAGCGCGATCTCGATCGCTCGTCGCCTCCAGGACCCGCTCGCGGAGTTGGTTCGGATTGACCCGAAGTCGATCGGCGTCGGCCAGTATCAGCACGATGTGTCGCAAAAAGAGCTCGGGCAGCAGCTCGGCGCTGTGGTTGAAAGCGTCGTGAACCAAGTCGGCGTTGACGTGAACACGGCATCTCCGAGCTTGCTGGCGTACGTGTCCGGTCTCAACCGGACAGCGGCCAAAAACATCGTGCAGTACCGCGACGAAAACGGGCGGTTTCGCGATCGCAAAGCCCTCTCCCGCGTCCCGCGCATTGGACCAAAGACACTTGAGCAGTGCGTTGGCTTCCTGCGGATTGTCGACGGCTACAACGTGCTTGACGCGACACCGATTCACCCGGAGTCCTACGACGTGGTCGCTAAGCTGCTGCAGCGGACGGGTGAAACCGGGGCTGCACTGGCCGACACAAGGGCTCGGTCGGAGTGGCTGCGGCGTTTGCGGTCGGAGCCGGTTGACCAGCTGGCTGAGGAAGTTGGCGTTGGCATACCGACCCTGCGCGACATCTTGGAGGCGCTCGAGCGGCCAGGTCGAGACCCGCGAGACGATGTGCCAGCGCCAATTCTTCGCACGGATGTGTTGAAGCTCGAAGACCTTTCCGTTGGCATGGAGTTGACCGGGACGGTGCGCAACGTCGTCGATTTCGGCGCGTTTGTCGACGTCGGCGTTAAGAACGACGGACTCGTTCATATTTCCCAACTCTCAGATCGGTTTGTGAAACACCCAACCGACGTCGTGGCGGTTGGCGACATCGTCAAGGTCCGCGTGACACAAGTCGACGTGGCGCGCGGCCGTTTGGGTTTGTCGATGAAGTCTGTGTAAATCCTGACAGGGCCGGAGCGGGTGCAGGGGTGTGTCGAGAGGCGTCGGAATTGCTCCTGAAAAGCGTGGGAAATGTTCGGGGAATACCACGGTTGTGGTCGACATTTCCCGGGAAATGTCGAACGAGATCGGCGGGGAAATGAACATCATTTCCCCGAACGCGGCAAGAGAAACACGGCCCAGGCTCGGTGGATGCGCTGAGTAGCGCTTTGGACGCGCGCCGGCTGCACACTACAGGCCGAGTCGTTCTTCCCTGCATCGACGTCGCTGTGGTCGAGACGCAGCGGACGCTGCTGACGACGAAGAACAGCGGCACGATGACGCCAAACAGACTCGGGTGAATCGCGATCACGCCGAGCAACGCGACTCCCGCCACACTTGCCAGCGCGAGTCCACCTCTTAGGATGGACCGCTCTGTGTACCTCTTGACCAATCTCCCAGCCACCTGGCTCGACAGGATGATCCCCGCCCCGTTCACGGCGAACACCACGCTGAACATCTGCGCCGAAATCCCAAACGTGTTCTGCAACACAAATGGCGACCCGGAAATGTACCCGAACATCGCCACGAACACCAGCCCCTGTGAGCTCGCGTAACCCATGAACGCGCGATCGCGCAGCAGTCGCCCGAACGTCGCGAACGTGTGCCCCACTCCGCCGGAAGAACGTTTAGCTTGGGCAATGTCTCGCGCAGAAACGCGACGACGGACAGCGTGATCACGATGCTCACCACACCGAGCACCACAAACACCCCGCGCCAACTGGTGAAGCGCAGCAATTGCCCGCCGATGACTGGCGCGGCGATTGGCGCGACGCCGTTGACGAGCATCAAAAGCGCGTAAAATCGCGTCAACTCAGTCCCGGAGTAGACGTCACGGGTCGCCGCCCGAGCGATCACGATGCCAAACGCACCGGACAGCCCCTGCAGCAGGCGAATCGTGATCAGAAGCCAAACTGAAGGCGCAACCGTGCACAAAAACGCGGTCACGGTGTAGAGGACCATGCCGACAATGAGCGGTCGGCGGCGGCCGAAGCGGTCACTGAGTGGCCCGCCGACGAGTTGACCGAGCGCGAGACCGAGCAAACACATGGTCAGGCTCAATTGTGCGAGTGACGCGGTTGTGTGCAGTTGTCGTGCGAGCGCGGGGAGAGAAGGCAGGTACATATCGATCGACAGCGGGGCTAGGCCTGTGAGCGCCCCGCACAGGAGCGCCATACCATAT
>JAKAXI010000172.1 GCA_021816665.1 Bacillota bacterium
TCGCAGCAGGATTCGTACTCGGATGGGTGAATGTTTGATCACGGAGGGATGCAACGTGGAGCAACGGGATCGGATGCGTCTTGGTCTTGTCCAGGATACGCCGGTGGTCAGGGACATGGAGGGTACGCTGGTTCAGATGGAGCGTTATGCGGCAGAAGCCGGCCGCGGCGGGCGGCAGGTGAACTTGCTCGCGTATCCGGAACTGTACGTGACAGGGTATTACCCGGAGTACTGGGAGAGGCGGCCGACACCACAAGATGAGCTGAACTGGCTGACGAGGATGGAAGAGGTCGCCGCCCGGGAAGACCTGTGGATCGTGTTCGGGCACCCATCCTACCGAGCGCAGACCGCTGAGCACGGGACGTCGCGGTACGGCGTGGAGATGGCGGGGGACGGACGGGACATGCCACTGTACAATGCGGCCTCCCTCGTGTCGCCGCAAGGGCTGGTCGGCACATACGCAAAGGTGCATTTGTTCGGGAGCGAAGCGGAGTCTTTTGTGCCGGGGGACGTCTTCCCGGTGTGGCAGACGCCGTGGGGCAAGTTGGCGGTGCAAATTTGCTTTGACGTCGAGTTCCCGGAAGGCGCCCGTATCGCGGGCCTGAACGGTGCGCAGATCATCCTCTTTCCGGCCGACAACATGCACCCTTTTGGCCCGTGGCACCGCACGTTCACTGCGGCGCGGGCGCTCGAGAATGGCGTTTTTGCCGCGACTGTCAACCGTCTCGGTCCTGAGTTCGACACGGAGTTCTGCGGCGGCTCGTGCTGCATGCACCCAAACGGCCAGTGGTTAATTGAGGCACAACCCAATCCAGGGCTGTTCGTCTGCGACATCGATGTCTCGGACCTTGATGGCCGCGACGCCACCATTGATTACCACCGACTGCGCCGGCCGTATCTCTACGGGGATTTGGTGAAGTAGGGGGAGTGGGGAAATTGCGGGTTTGGGGCTACGCAGGCGCAAGGTGGGCATAGACGCGAATCCTTGCTTCCTATTGTCCACGATGGATTGTCTCCGCTTGGTGGTCCGCAAGGTGACGGATGTGCGAAATGATGTGTTCCGTGACTTCACTGGTGTTTGCTGTGCCGCCGATGTCGGCAGTCTTGACGTTTTCCACCAGGGAGAGTTCGATCGCCTGTAAAACGAGATTCCCCATCTCTTCGTAACCCAGGAAGTCGAGCATCATTTTAGCCGTCCAAATCTGTCCGATTGGGTTCGCGATGCCTTTTCCCGCGATGTCCGGCGCCGACCCGTGTACAGGCTCGAACATGGAAGGATATTTACGCTCTACGTTCAGATTAGCCGCCGGGGCAATCCCGATACTCCCCATAATTGCCCCGCCAATGTCGCTCAGGATGTCGCCAAACAGGTTCGACGCGACAACCACGTCGAGAACCTGCGGTTTCATCACGAACAATGCAGCGAGCGCGTCGATGTGCATTGTTGTGGTTTGAACGCTCGGGTAGGACCCGCGCACGGAGTTGAACACGTCATCCCAAAACGGCATGCTGTGGGCGAGGCCGTTCGACTTCGTTGCGGACGTTACGCGGCCTTGCCGGCGCTGCGTCTGTTCAAAGGCGTACTTTATCACGCGTTCACTCGCGCGGCGCGTAAAGACAGCCGTCTGCAGGGCGAGTTCCTCTTCGCCGTTGTGTACGCGGCCGCCGACATCGGAGTACTCACCTTCCGAATTCTCGCGCACGACCAAGATGTCAAACGCCTGTGGGTCAGCGAGCGGGGACTTCATCCCGCGCAGAAGCTTAGCGGGTCGGACATTGACAGACTGCTCGAGCTCCTGGCGAATTTTCAACAGCAGACCGCCTAGCGAAATGTGGTCGGGGACGAGCCGCGGCATGCCGACTGCGCCGAGGAAAATCTGATCAAAGGACTTCAAGGTTTCGATCCCGTCACTCGGCATCATCACTTGATGTTTCAAGTAATAGTCACAGCCCCACGGGAAATGGGTCCACTCAAATTGCACTCCGCCATGGATCTCGGCAATCGTTTCGAGGACCTTCAAGGCCGCAGGGACGACTTCGTTGCCTACGCCGTCCCCCGGAATGACTGCGATCGAGTGTTTTTTCATATCTATCTCTCCATTCTGTCTGTGACACCCTCTGCCTTGCCTTAGCCGCAATCTCTCGCTCTTAGTTTACTGAACCATTTGATTTTCAGGCCGTTTTTCACCAAACGAATGTGGTTTTTACTCGCCGACGCCCGCACCGGCTGCTATTCCGCCAGCCCTACGCCCCAGACCTCCTTGTCGGTCAGCGCCCAGTCCGGGTACTCCTCGCCGAGCAGGAAGTGGTGCGCGTACAGGTTTGCGAGCTTTGCGTAGCGCTCGCCTTCTGTTTCGGCCAAGCGGTAGAGGAGCGCGACCTGGGTTGCATCCGCGATCGTCGTCAGCGCGTGTTTGGCGTGCCACTGCGCGCGTTCGGGTTCGCCGGCAAGGTCAGCCATCTGAGCGAGCGTCGATTCGATGCGCTCGCGTGCGACTCGTGCTTCCGCCGTCCCGAATCCTTCGAGCAGCGGCACGAACTCCGCCAAAAACGGCTCGTGTGACTTCTGTTTGACGATGGTTTCGAGAAAGTCGAGTGACTGAATGTTGCTCGGGCCTTCCCAAATCGGCGTGATCAGAGCCTCGCGATGCCAGCGCGCGACAGCGTACTCCTCGAGAAACCCAAGTCCCCCAAACAGCTCCATCGCCATCGCAGTCAGGTCCGCACTGTGGTTGGCTGTGCGCGTTTTCGCGACGTGCGTGAGGAAACGCGCGTAGTGATAAGCCGAGTTGTACGGCGGGCGGGCGGACCAAGCGTGATCGAAGGCGTCGATGGCGTGAAACGACAGCGCGAGGCCGCCAGCCATACGTACGGCCATGTCTGTCAAGTCGCGGCGGATCAACGGGTGTTCGATGAGCAGCTTGCCAAACGACTGGCGACGCTGGACGCGGCCTAGCACCTCGAGGTGCGCCTTTTTCGCGACGCCCATGGCGCCGACGGAGTTCGCGAGACGCGACACTGTGAGGTTTTCGAGGGTGTAGTAAATGCCTTCTTCGGCGCGGCCGATGAGATAGGCTTCGGAGTCCGCCAGCTCCGCTTCGCCGGAAGGAACGCTGCGGGTCGCGCTCTTGTCTTTGAGGCGACGGATGTGGAAGTTGAGCTCGCCGTTCTGGCGCAGGCGCGGCAGCAGGAACAGCGCGAGTCCTTTCGGTCCAGGCCGACCCCCTTCAGGTCGAGCGGTCGTAATCGCGACGTCGGTCAGGCCGGCTCCGCTTGCGAAGTACTTGTCGGCGGTGATCTGCCACTTATCGCCGTCTACATGACGCGCCACCGCCTGATTCGCACCGAGGTCGCTACCGCCCTGCGACTCTGTCATCCAGGTCGCGCCATATGCCGACCCGTCGAGCAGGCGCTCCTTCCACGCCGAGAACTCCGGCGCGTATTTGTGGATCGCGTATACCGTCTGGCCGGTAATCGTCAGCACGCAGTAGAGGCCGGGATCGCCAATCAGGTAGCCGAGCGCAAAGTGGTGGTGCCAGCTGCCACCTTCGTACGGGGGGCGGTTGATGTGACCGGTCAGGGCGAGCGCTCGCCGATGCGTCGGCGACAGTCGTGCACGGTCGACGCGGTTGCCGTCGAGGTCGTGAGTGACGAGGACGGGGCGAGCATCGTGATCGACATGGTAGACACTCTCGTACAACTCTCCGCCTGCCAGTGCGCCAAAGTCTGTGAGTTCTGCCTGCTTCGCATCGTAGTCCGCCCAGTAGCGGCGCAGCACCGCCTGCAAATCGCCGTCCGCCGTGAAGTGGTTCTGCCCGTACGCATAGGAAATGTGATCCATAGTCATTCCCCTCTCCCGTTTTGCAGCCGGTCTGCGAGCACCTGCTCGAGCTTCCCGCGCATTTCCAGAAGCTCGTCGCGTAGCGCCGTCAGATCGCGGATTTGCTCTTCGACTTCTCTGAGGCGAGCATCACCCCGGCCAATCACGTCGCGCAACTGGACCACCTCTGTCGGGTCGGCGTCGTAGAGGCTGAGCATCTCCTCGATCTCCCGCAGCGAAAAGCCGAGTCGTCGGCCACGGAGAATAAGCCCCATCCGAACGCGATCACGTTCGCTGTACACCCGCTGCAGACCGCTTCGCTCAGGCTGCAGCAACCCGACCTCTTCGTAGTAACGCAGCGTGCGAGCTGTGACGTCAAACGATTCAGTCAACTCTGTGATCGTGTACGTGCGAGTCATATATCGGCCTCCTGCCTATGCTCCTTGAACATAACGCTTGCTTTCCGTTTACGTCAAGGGAAGGCCTGCGGTCGATTCTGGTTCATGTCGCACACTCACGGCAACGAGCAGAAATGCGAGGGTCAAGAGGAGCATCACGGCGGCGAGCATGCTGAGCGTGGCGGTCGAGTTGGTGCGGTTGAGGGCGAAGCCGAACGGGATGGGCAGAATGCCAGCGCCAATGCCGGCAGAGAGCGTGACGACACTCGTGACGATGTGCGGGCGGATGGAGAGCGAGTGGTTGGCGAGTACGAGGTTGACTGAGAATATGCCGGACATAAACAGCCCGGCCGCGAACACCAGGGTGTAGCCCAAAACGCTGTCCCGCATCAGCGAGAGGCAGCAGAGTGACGCGGCAACGGCAGCGCTGCTGACGACCAAAAATGGCGTATAGCGCACGGAGCGTATCACAAAGCCAGTGGCGACCCGGCCGATCACCATCGCGATCCACAGAGCAGAAACACTGAGCGAAGCGATGTACGCGGGCACGTGGAAGTGTGGGATGAAGATGGCGGGGAGGAAGTTGTTCAGACTGGTCTCGACTCCAACATAGAGAAAGGTGATGCCGCCAAACACCGCAAGGAGAAAGGCCTGCCTGTGTGGTGAAGCGGTGACGCTAACGGGTGGATTGGCGTCGAGTTGAGGCTGTGGATCACGAGTGGCCGTATCTGGATGGTTTGTCAGCCACAGTCCGGTGGAAGCGAGCATGATGGCAGAAACCGCCACAAACGTCCAGGGCCACGCCTGCAGGTGCAGAAACACGCTGGCGATTGCGGGGCTGATGAGTGCACCGACCGCGTAGGCCACTTCGAGATTGCTCATGACAACGGCTCGCCGACCGGGGAAAGTTACCATAGTGTACGAAGCGATGATGGCCTCCGATGCACCTACGCCAAAGCCGATGATGGCGAGTAAAGCGTAGAACCCGGGCAGGATCGGTAAAGTTGCCAAGAGCATGGTGGCAGCCGCGGTAACGACCGAT
>JAKAXI010000173.1 GCA_021816665.1 Bacillota bacterium
TCTCGCGTCGATCTTTGCCACCGCGACGTTCTTGTTCACGACGTCGCGCGACAGAGCGACAAACGTTTCCCGTTCCCACGCTTCTTGGCCAAACGCTCGCACCACGCGCACGCCGGTGATATGCTCTTGCACCCGGTCGTTGATGTCTGAGAACGCTGCCTGTGCCTTCTCAAACCGCTCGTGCAGTTGCCGACCGTAATAAGACATGGCTACGGCGATAACTGGTAGGGGTAAGAGGGAGAGCAACGTCAGTTTCCAGTTGATCAAGACTGCCATCGTCACAATGACGACGGTTCCAGTGGCAATCGAGTCGACGAGCGTCAAAATGCCGTCGCCGGCCGTCTCCTGAACGGCTTGCACGTCGTTGGTCGAGTGTGCCATGAGGTCGCCGATGCGCTTTTGGTGATAGAATCGGGGCGACATCTTGGTGAAGTGTTCATAGAGTTGGCGTCGCAATTCAGTCGCGAGTTGAATTGACCCGCCAAACAGGTAGATCCGCCACCAGTAGCGCAGAACATACGTGAGAGCTGCTGTGATAGCAATAGCGCCGATACCTTCCCACAGATGAGCCATTGTCAGTGAGCGGGACCCAAACTGGTTGACCAGAATACCCACCACTCGTGGTGGGACAAGTCCGATGATTGAGACTATAACAAGCATTGAGATACCGCTGATGTACTTATATCGGTGTTCCTTAAAAAACCACATGAGGTCGCGAAAGACTCGCACCTTTATCGTCCTTTCTCAAAGGGGTTCGGGGTTTGCATCAAGTGGCAAATAGAGCCCTGGTCAGTCGGCAACCAGGGCGTGCTGGAAAATGTGGGGGAGTCGAGTCACGAGGAGGAGAGAGCGATCCAACCCGCGCGTGATTCTACTCAGACTGCGCCACCTTCACCAATTGCTTGCCGATGTTGTCTCCTCGGAACAGGCCGAGGAACGCCTCTGGCACGCGATTAAACCCTTCTATCACCGACTCGCGGTATTTGATGTTTCCGTTGGCCACCCACGTGGCAAGTCGCTTGATTGCTTCAGAGAAGCGGGGGGCGTAGTCGGAAACAATAAACCCTTTCATCAGCGCGCGATGAACGACCAACTGTGCCAGAAGGCGCGGGCCCATTTCTGCCTTCGTCGCGTTGTATAGAGCAATTTGTCCACACATCGCGATGCGAGCCCCGTCGTTGATGCGCATCAGCACTGCATCGGTAACCTCGCCGCCGACGTTGTCGAAGTACACGTCGACTCCTTGCGGGCAAACTTCTTTCAGTGCCAGGCCCACGTTTTGCGTGTGGTAGTTGATCGCGCCGTCGAACCCAAGTTCGTCCGTCAAGTACGAAGTTTTCTCGTCGGACCCTGCGATGCCAACGACTCGGCAGCCGCACAGCTTCGCGATCTGCCCAACCACGGTGCCCACTGCTCCGGCAGCTCCCGAGACTACCACTGTTTCGCCGGGTTTTGGCTGCCCGATGTCAAAGAGTCCGAAGTAGGCCGTGATGCCCGTGATGCCCAGTACACTGAGCGCAGCGGTCACGGGCCCTTGTGCCGGGTTCAACTTGCGCAGCCCGTGTCCGTCGCTGACGCCATAGAGACGCCACGGAAGATGCCCGGCTACGATGTCGCCTGTGGCATACTCGGAGTGGCGAGACTCGACAACCTCCGCAATCACGTCACCATCCATCACATGGTCGAGTTGAAACGGTGGGACGTACGACTTGACATCGTTCATTCGCCCGCGCATGTACGGGTCTACCGAAATGTACATCGTTTTCAAAAGTACCTGGCCGTCATTCGCTACAGGCAGGTCAACATCGACAAAGGCGAAGTTCTCGCGGGTCGGCATGCCAACCGGTCGACTCGCCAAACGGATTTCTTGGTTGTGATTCATGGACATCAAATCCCCTCCCGAGCAGTGCCGCCTCATATCGTCTACTACAATGTAGCGTTGAAAACCCTGTCACATTCCCTCTCCCATCATAGCGATTCGGGATACAGCCTGTCCACTGTGTGGACGGGATGGAAAAAATCCGCACCTGCACAGGTCCGCTGTCACATACGCTGATTGCTTCTGGGGCATACGATTGCAGGATAGGGCTGGGGACACACCTACTGTATGTCAGTCCGCACAACGGTGTGACAAGTTTGCCGGGTATATCCACATTTCCCTTCGTCCAATACTGTTAGACAGATAAGACTCGCCAGAGGGGACTGATGCCGGTGAACAAACTAGAACTGCGATCTCAGATAGCGCCCGCAGCGCTCTCCCGAGGGCTTGTCGAAGCGGGATTTGTGGGCGCCCTGGCGGAAACGGACAGCGGGAGGGTCACGACGTGGTTTGAGCTCGCGGACACACTTCGCCTGGCGCAAACCATAGCGTGCTTTTTGCTGCAAGATTGGCTGTTCGCATTCATTGAGCAGCGTCTGCAGGCGCTGTATGGCTTTCTCGACGACGAGGAGCGTGAGTACGTCGCCCTTCTGACCTTTCACGCACTGCGCAAGGAGCGGGACGCAACCAGGGATCATGTAGTTGACAGTGTCGCGGAGATGGTGCGAAGCGCCTTGCTCGATGCAAGCGAGCGTAACCTGCCACTCTCCATTGACGCCTTGGTGCGGTTTCGGCTGCGCACTTCATTACAATCTGTCGAGCAAGCCGTAACGACAATGGTTGACCAGTTTCTATCCGATCGGGAATATGAAGAGTTTGTCGCCATGCTCCGCTACATGCTTGATCAGCAGCCAGCTCGCGAACAGGAACTGCACGTCTTCTGCGCTGACGAGCGCGTATGGATTTGTGACGCGGAAGGTACTCTGGTCCGAGACGACGAAGTGTCAACGGCCGCTGCAGCAGCTTCCGAGGGGCACGAGGTCAACGGGGAGGACCTAGCGATGAGTATCCTCATCACCCGGTCACCTTGTAAAATCGTGATCCACGATATTACCTACGCAGCCCCTTGGCCGAGTTTTTCGGAGACGGTCGAGCGCGTGTTTCTCGAACGAGCAGAGCGCTGCCGGGATTGCTCGACGTGTAGTCGCTTGCTTGCGGCGGGTACGGACCGCCCGCACTTGGCAGACGCACCGGAGGGGAATTAGGCGGTTGACCAGCATTGACACGCACACACTCGTTGGATTACGATGCTGTCAAACTTTACAGTTGGCATTGCGGGAAGACGCGCCGAGCTCAGACCACCGTGTCAGAGAGGAAACGCCAAGGCTGCAAGCGTTTCTCACGGAACTGAATTGGACACCACTTCCCAAGCCGTCGCTGGGGATCTCACTTCGCGAGTGGGTGAAACAGCAACCGGGGCGCACGTTATACGCGAATGAAGGATGGAGCCAGCCAACGTCCGTAGTCGAGCGACAGCGGAGTGGGTCATTGGGCTTCGTCGAATGTGGGTGGAACCACGGGAGCACGCCTCTCGTCCCTATGCGGACGGGGGGCTTTATTTTTGTTTCAGGCAGTGTCTCGGCGCAGGCGCTAAAGCGAGCGCGCCGAAGACAGGGCTGCCTGAAACCGGGTGAAAGGAAGGGCTACGCCGCAGCCATCTGACTGCTTGCTTGAAGACCAAGGGAAGAAACCCGACCCCCGGACCGCTTGTTCAGACCAAAATGGAAGGAGCAGAAAACCATGTCAGTGGCACAACAAGTTAACATTCGTCTAAAAGATGGCTCGGAGCGAGCGTATGAGACGGGCTTCACGTTTGCAGACGTTGCAACCGCCATCAGCCCGCGCCTCGGCAAAGAAGCGGTCGCCGCCAAAGTGAATGGGAAGGTACTCGACCTCTCGCGTACGCTCGACGCTGATGTCGATGGGGCGGAGGTAGAACTCCTGACACTGCGCGACCCAGAGGGCGTCGACGTGATGCGTCACACCTGTGCGCACGTCATGGCACAGGCTGTCGCGCGGGTGTTCCCAGGGACAAAGTTCGCGATCGGACCGGTGATTGAGAACGGATTTTATTACGACTTTGCCGATCACGACTTTACACCAGAGGACTTCCCGAAAATCGAGGCCGAGATGCATGCGATTGTAAAGGCAGATTACCCGTTGGTGCGCCAGGTGATCAGCCGCGAAGAAGCACTTGAGATGTTTCGCGCGCGGGAGGACCGGTTTAAGGTCGAGATCATCAACGACTTGCCAGCCACAGAGACCATCACCATCTATCAACAAGGCGAGTTCATCGACCTCTGCCGTGGGCCGCATCTTCCCTCGACCGGCCGGATTAAAGCGTTTCAGCTGATGTCGATCGCGGGTGCGTACTGGCGGGGGGACTCTGACCGCGAGATGCTGACTCGGCTCTACGCGGTCGCGTTTGCGAAGGCAAGCGAACTCGATGAGTACTTGAAGCTGCTTGAAGAGGCTCGTCAGCGCGACCACCGCAAACTCGGTAAAGAACTCGGGATTTTCATGCTGTCCAAGGAGGTCGGACAGGGGCTCCCATTGTGGTTGCCAAACGGAGCTAAAATTCGACGCACCATCGAGCGCTACATTGTCGACCTCGAAGAGCGGATGGGCTATCACCATGTGTATACGCCACACCTCGCGAGCGTCGAACTATATAAGACTTCGGGCCACTGGGATCACTACCACGAGGACATGTATCCGCCGATGGAGATGGACAACGAACAACTCGTCCTACGGCCGATGAACTGCCCGCACCACATGATGATCTACAAGGCAGAAATGCGAAGCTACCGTGATCTGCCGCTTCGAATTGCGGAACTAGGCATGATGCATCGTTATGAGATGTCTGGTGCTCTCGCGGGATTACAGCGAGTGCGCGCGATGACGCTGAACGACGCGCACATCTTCTGCCGTCCAGACCAAATTCAGAGTGAATTCACTCGTGTCGTGAAGCTGATCCAGCAAGTATACAAGGATTTTGGCATTGACGACTACTACTACCGCCTGTCGTACCGCGATGTGAACGACAAGGAAAAGTACGTGCAAAACGATGAGATGTGGGACATGGCGCAAGCGATGCTAAAGCAGGCGATGGACGATCTTGGCCTTGAGTATGTAGAGGCGGTGGGCGAAGCCGCTTTCTACGGGCCCAAGCTCGACGTGCAAGTGCGCACAGCGCTCGGCAAGGACGAGACACTGTCGACTGTACAGCTCGACTTCCACCTACCGAACCAGTTTGACCTCGAGTACATTGGGGAGGACGGCAAGCCACACAGGCCGGTTGTGATCCATCGCGGTGTCGTCAGCACCATGGAGCGCTTCGTGGCGTTCTTGCTCGAGCAGTA
>JAKAXI010000174.1 GCA_021816665.1 Bacillota bacterium
TCAAGGTTTCCGTGGTTTCGAATCCCACCCTCTCCGCCATAAGAATCCAGTAACAGCGCGGCTTCCCGGGTTTTCTCGGGAAGCCGCGTTGTTACTGTTTATAGACAAATGCAAGTGCGGCGCTCAAAACGCCGGCGTAAGGATAGGAACTGTGACGTCGATTCAGTGTCCATTGGTACACCAACATATAGACCACAGGAACAAATGACGCTTCCAAAGCCAAGCTCGAACCATAAATCGGTAACACTTTAAAGGGGTAGACTCACAGGCCGCTCCCTGTGCCGAACGCGTCGATTTAGCCAAACCACACGTGAACATTAAATCCGTAAAAGCCCACTCTGAACGCCTCTTCGCGATCAAGCGTAAAATACAACAGCACCAGGGGGCCTGCCAGAAAAACGAAACTGAGCCAGAATTCCCGTGTCGAGAAATTGGAGTATAACTGCTAGTAGGTGACCCATCCGTGATGGATGCTTCTCTACAGGTTTACCAAATAATCTAATAATCGGAGTTGAAAAGCGCTCATATCCGGTCTCTCCTGGCGGGATATTGGACAAATTGTGCCCCGAACGAGATACAACATGCATGCGCATCTCAACCATTGCTGCCTGCCTTATGGACGTGCTACATTGGCGTAAAGTGGAAGTCGCGAACGAATTTGTATTGAGTACGTTTAGACACCCGTGTCAGCCTGAGCAAGCGTTCGGTCTGACAGTACCTGCAGAGAGGAATGCGACATGGACAACCTTCACTTCTCACCTGTTAAACTTCGCCCAATCCCGACGCCCCGCCTGTGGGGCGGGCATCGCATGAAATCACACTTCGGCGCCGCTCTTGTCACAGACCCGGTCGGTGAGTACTGGCTGGTTTCGGCTCACCCGCAACAGGAGAGTGTTGTTGTCGGGGGGGAATACGATGGCTGGTCGCTGTCCAAACTCACACGGCAATACCCGGATGCTTATCTCGGAACTTCGCCGCAGCCGCGATTTCCGCTGTTAATCAAATTGATCGAGGCTGAGGCTGACCTATCTGTACAGGTTCACCCGGACGATACATACGCACAGACTCACGCGCACGATTTCGGAAAGACGGAGGCTTGGTACATCCTCGACGCTCCAGAGTCGGGGCGCGTCGTGTACGGCCACCACTTTCGTGACAGAGCACACTACCGGCGGGCGGTTGCAGACGGCCGGGTGGCAGAATATATCGACTACCGTCCGATTCACCCCGGTGACACGGTGTACGTACCTGCCGGGACGTTGCACGCTTTGCTCGGTGGGACAACCCTCATAGAGGTGCAGCAGACATCTGACGTGACTTACCGCGTCTACGATTGGGATCGCGTTGATGCCTCCGGGCAGCCAAGAGCTCTCCACGTGGAGGAGGCTGCGGATGTCTTGACCTACGGGGCGACACTGGCGCCGCTACAAGCCGGCAAGGTCGACGTGCAGGTCTCCGGGGCACGCGCCGAGGTTCTGCTCGACTGCCCGTACTTTCGCATCGAGCGCTGGACGCAGATTGCGCATGCGCAGGGGGGGAGTGGGGTAGTTCAGTTGCCACCGAGCAGTAACCCAACGGTCATTATCGGCGTCTCCGGGACAGGTAGGATGTTGTTTCAAGAAAGCGACCTTGGTTCAGTGGGAACCGGTGACGCGTGGCTCATCCCGACCGCGTGCCGTGAAGTTGCGCTCGCTGCAAAAGATGAGCCGTGGGTCGTGTTGCGTGTCACCTACTGAACAACCACAGTCACTGCCAGTACCGATGGTCTGCCCGGAACATGTCTTGGTTGTTCGCAAAGCCAGATGTGTTCGACGGCAGCGACATCCTTATGAGCAGCGCGTCCAGGGATTAAAATTTCTCGGTGGACTCCGGTATAACTCGTTCAGTTCCCGGGCATGATAAGGTGCGTAAGGGAGGGTGATGGGTGATGGCAACCCGGACATAACCGCATGGTTGGTCAGTGTTCCTCATCGTCATAAGTCCTTTACGGAAGAGGCAGCTACGGCTGCCTCTTCAGTTTTGAACAGCTGCTCAGGGCAGTGGGGCGCCCACGCGCATGAACGGCTACTGGCGTGCCAGACGACCCTGATTTCTATTTGGCGAGAATGGTGCTTGACATTACACGAGTAGCCGTTGTATTATGGGCAACGTTCCGCTTTTGCGGTATAGGGTTCGAGCGAAACGCTCTCTGTTTGGTGGGCGTCTGCCAATCCGAGATGGCAAGTTCGAGGATGAAATTAGCAGTTGCAATTGCTCGAATGACGCCGTATAATAAGCTTCGTCGCTTCGAGCGGCAGGGTGAAAAAGAGCTCTGATAGAACCGAGTTTACGCTCTGAAACATGCGCCCGTAGCTCAGCCGGATAGAGTGCTTGACTACGAATCAAGAGGTCGGGAGTTCGAATCTCTCCGGGCGCACCATGCCGAAGTGGCGGAATTGGCAGACGCACACGACTCAAAATCGTGCGGGAAACCGTGCCGGTTCGAGTCCGGCCTTCGGCACCAGGTCGTGGGGCTATAGCTCAGTTGGGAGAGCGCTAGAATCGCACTCTAGAGGCCAGCGGTTCGAATCCGCTTAGCTCCACCACGTTCCTCGATAGCTCAGCGGTAGAGCATCCGGCTGTTAACCGGAGGGTCGTAGGTTCGAATCCTACTCGGGGAGCCACCGGATTTCAACGGTGTCGCGGTGGTCCGCGCGCCGACCGCACAGTCTGCGGCCCCATGGTCAAGCGGTTAAGACACCGCCCTTTCACGGCGGTAACGGGGGTTCGAGTCCCCCTGGGGTCACCAAGGGCGGTTAGCTCAGCGGGAGAGCACTCGCTTCACACGCGAGGGGTCGGCAGTTCGATCCTGCCACCGCCCACCACCGAACTTCATATTCAAGGCCACAAGATGTACCTATCGGCCATCTAGCAACGGTCTGATAGTGATGCGCAAAGCGCACAATGACGCGGGGTGGAGCAGTTGGCAGCTCGTCGGGCTCATAACCCGAAGGTCGCAGGTTCAAGTCCTGCCCCCGCAACCACATGGAGCTGTGGTGTAGAGGCCTAACATGCCTGCCTGTCACGCAGGAGACCGCGGGTTCGAATCCCGTCAGCTCCGCCATGCTTTTTCTGGTGGCCTATGTACTACCCGCACGTGCGGGCCTATAGCTCAGCTGGCTAGAGCGCACGACTGATAATCGTGAGGTCAGAGGTTCGAGTCCTCTTAGGCCCACCAATGGCTAGAGAAAAGTCCCCGAATGGGGATTTTTTTATTGGGCTTTGCTGTCTCTTGACGCGACGGCTCTCGCTTTGTAAGCTGTATGCAGATGAGCTGAGGTAAGAACAGATGAGCCTGGTGAGCTGAGTTGAGCCGAGTGTTAGGTATGCTCTGGTTCCTGCTGTGTGTTTGCCGCGGCTGATGCTGCGGCTTTTTTGATCGCGCAGGGCCCGGTAGACACCGCGTTCGAACTGCTCGGAGTCGCTCGGAGTCGCTCGCCAGAGAAGAGAGGAGCCCCCCATCATGCTGGTCGTGATCGACAACTTTGACTCGTTTACGTATAACCTCGTGCAACTGTGTGGTGAACTCGGTGCGGACGTCGTGGTTCGGCGTAACACGGTGACTGTGCAGGAACTGAAGGATTTGCGCCCGACGCACCTGATGGTTTCACCAGGACCGTGCACGCCGCACGAGGCCGGTTGCTCGGTCGAGGCCATTCAGGCGTTTGCCGGCCTAATCCCGGTGCTCGGCGTATGCCTGGGCCACCAGTCGCTCGCGCAGGCGTTTGGCGCCCGCGTTGTGCGCGCAGACGAACTCAAGCACGGCAAGACCTCACTCGTGGACCACGACGGCGACAATCTGTTCGCCGGGATCCCCAACCCCTTTCAAGCCACTCGCTATCACTCACTCGTCGTGGAACGAGAGACGCTCCCCGACACGTTTACAGACATCGCTCGGACAGGGTCGACCATCATGGGACTGCGCCACCGACCGACCGGCGCGCTCGGTGTCCAGTTTCACCCGGAGTCGATCTTGACTCCGCAAGGAAAGGACCTGTTGCGCAACTTCCTCGCGAGCTGACCGTCAGCCCGCAGGGATTCGTGGGTGCTGGGTCAGACAGGCGGGGTTCGCTGATTCATCTGGCGGATGACAGTGAGACGAACGATGGAGCGAACGAAACTGAGTGAAGCGAGGGAGTTGGGGAGATGACAGGACAACACGTAGATGCGCTGCGGATGTTTTTGCGCCTTGTCGAAGATGCCGGTGAAGGGCGGGTGTTCCTGCTCGAAGCAGCATCTGACGACGCGCATCCAGAATATCAAATGAGCCTGATCGGCACGGCACCGGTGGTCGAGGTACAGGTGAAAGACGGCGTGATCGACTTGTACGCGATCGAAGGACTTGCGCAGTACCTCCTTGGCAAGTTGCCAGGCGCAGTCGCAACTCACGTAGCGGCGGTCGCGCATGGGACGACCGAATCGAGCGAGGGCGAGCCAGAGACGGCGGCCCAACCGGGAGCTGCGGAGTCGGGGACGACGCTGGCGCCAGCCCGACCGAGCGTGATCGGCGAAGTGCCAACGCGCTTTCTGGCGCCTGACGTAATGGCATGGCTCGAGCAGCTGCGACAGGTGGTTGCTGGGCTACTCGCAGTCGACCACTTGGTGCCGTTTTCAGCCGGGCTGCTGGGATACATCGGCTACGACGCAGTTCATTATCTGGAGCAATTGCCGAAGACTACGTTCGACGACCGTCAACTGCCGGACATCCGTTTGCAGTGGCACGCCGTGATCACGCAGATCACGGACGGAGACGTCCAGGTGTTCGACAGCATCGACGCTCTGGCGCGGGTCGCACCACAGACTGTGATCACGGATTTGCGCGCAGAAGCAGCGCGCACCCGCGAGACTGTGGCGAATCCCGCGGCAGCGCTCGAGTTTGGCGCCGGGCGACTGGACCACCTTGCACAGGTGAGCGAAGGCAGCTCTGTGTCGTTACCGCCGACTGCAGGTCAGGCGGGTGGACAAGTGCAGGAAGACGTGTCGCAGGCGGTGTTTGAGGCGAACGTGGAGAGAGCCAAGGAGTACATCCGAGCCGGCGACATCTTCCAGGTCGTCCTGTCGAAACGCCTGCGCGTTGCGAAGCAACTCCATCCGTACGTCGCCTACGACCGCCTGCGCAAACTCAACCCGTCGCCGTACATGTTTGTCGCGGAATATCCGGATATGCGAGTCTTCGGCG
>JAKAXI010000175.1 GCA_021816665.1 Bacillota bacterium
TCCGGTGATGCTGCTGTGTGCTGGGTCAACGGTCCATTTAGCTTTTGCCATTGTAAGAGTATCCTCCCTTTTAGTCTGTTACCTTACGTTATCTACTTCTAAATGTATAGTGGGTACGAAGCTAGTATCCTCTTTACACTTACTTTTGTCAAGTGGCTAATCAACAAAAAAGTCAAGTACGGCGTGTTTTCGTCCTCCTCGACGTTAGACTCTAGCGATGCTACGATGAGCGCAACATAATTTGCTGCATCGGGGAGGAGAAGTAACAGTGAGATTCGATGGGACGTTCCAAGGACTATCCGGCCAGTGGGTAAAGCTGGTTCCGCTATCTGCCGATCACATAGACGAAATTTATGAGGCCGGTCGAGATGAACGGATCTGGGCTTACATGTTCGACCGCATGGACACAAGAGACGATGCTGTTGCGTATGTGGAAAGTGCGCTGAAGAAGCGCGATCTGGGGACAGAATTGCCGCTCGTCAACATAGACCTGGCGACCGGTCGCGTGGTCGGAAGCACGAGGCTGTTCGACTACTCGTCAGTTCATCGCCAGGTGGAAATTGGTCACACGTGGCTCACTCCATCTGTCTGGAGGTCGGCCATCAACACGGAATCCAAGCTTTTGCTTCTAACGTATTGCTTCGAGGAACTCCATTTGCTGCGTGTGCAGCTGAAAACAGACGGGCGCAATGTCCGCTCCCAAACCGCCATTGCGCGCCTTGGTGCTCAGAAGGAGGGCGTGCTCCGCAAGCATCGCGTGCTGCCGGACGGTTACATCCGTGACACCGTGATGTTCAGCATCCTAGATGAGGAGTGGCCCCAGGTGCGTGATCGTCTACGGGGATTGTTGGCCGCACACTGAGAACTCACGGACGTTGCGCACGCATCGATCGGCGGTAGCGATACTGTGATCACTGGAAGCGAATGAAGCAACCGACACAGAATCCGAGAATTGCGACAAACGCCGCGACTGCCACGAGTGCGGAGAAGACAGCCCACACAAAAAAGCCGTCGGCAAAAATTCGCCGACGGCCGTGCCAGTCATCATTGACGTTCGTGTTACATGCTGCGTGTGTTTCCGGTCTTCGAAACCGGTTCCTCGGGCTCATCGCCAGACAGGGCACCTTCCATCTTCTTGTGCAAAGCCCGATAGGCAAAGTAGCCTGCGACGCAGATGAGCACCGCTGGGACAATCGCGATCTTCCAGTGCGCCAGAACAAACGACAGAGCTTGCCCGATCAGTGTTCCAGCGGCTAGAAAGCTCGCTGTCCAGAGAATGGAAGACAGGAAGATAACCGGTACAAAAATCCGCAGCTTGACCTTGTTGATTCCGGCGATATACGGGATTACGTCTCGCACAACCGCAATGTAGCGGGAAAGGGCTAGGGTGAGAATCATTTGCCGTTCGAACAGTCGCTCACTTTGGCGAAGCCGCGCCTCGGTGAGAAACACGTACTTGCCGTACTTCAGTACAATCGGTCGGCCAAGAAAGCGACCGATCGCGTACGCTACCATCGCGCCGGTGAACGTGCCAAGGCTCGTAGCCGCCAACAGCGGAAGAAAGTGAAAGTGGGAGGAACCATTTTTCCAGAGGATTCCGACGGTTGTGAGTGTCGTCTCACCTGGAACAATTAAAATGATGTACTCCAACGCGAGCATGACGAACATGCCAGTGTAGCCGTACACTTGAACCCAGTGCATAAAGTTCATTGTTCGCCATCCTTGTCTGTAGCGTAGTTTGTCTGGAAATACCCTAGCGGCAGTGTCATTGTAGCACGCACTCCTGTAATAGATGTGAAGACAGTGTTCAAAGTTCACCGCAAAGGCGGACTGGTCGGCTATTTCCCTTGCCGGCCACTGTATAATGGTGATTGGCGCGAGCGGCCAAAGCGCTCGCTGCCCTGAGGAGGAACAACTCATGAGTGCGGCATACGACGTTGTGATTGTCGGTGCGGGCCCAGCTGGACTCTACGCAGCTTACGAATTTACGCGCAAGGCTCCGGAGCTGAAAGTGCTCCTAATCGATAAAGGTATGGAAGCGAAATATCGCCACTGTCCCATCATGGAGGGCAAGATTGAGAAGTGCCCGCCGGCGAACAAGATCAAGGACTACGCCAGTTGTTGGCCTGCCTGTGGGATCATCAACGGAGCAGGGGGAGCAGGCAGCTTCAGCGATGGCAAATTCAACATTACATCTGAGTTCGGCGGCTTTCTGACGGACTACCTGCCGCCGTCAAAGGTGCTCGAACTGATCCGATATGTAGACGATATCAACCTCGAACATGGGGCGCCACAGACGATCACGGACCCGACTACAGAGGCGGTCGCCGCGATCGAACGGCGCGCCATTGGGGCAGGGTTGAAACTGCTTCGCGCCCAAGTGCGTCACATCGGCACAGACCGTAACCTGGAATTGATGAACAGCATATTTAAATATCTCGATCAACACATCGAGATGCGCTTTCGGACATTTGTGGAAGACCTGATTACCGAAAACGGCGAGATCCGCGGTGTGACCCTTCGCGGTGGGGAAACGATTGACACCAAGAGGTTGCTGCTCGCGCCAGGACGGGACGGCGCGACCTGGCTATCGGAGTTGTTCCGGAGACACAAGTTAAAAATGAGCAACAACCAGGTCGATATCGGTGTACGGGTAGAAACCTCGAACGTGATCATGCAAGAGATTAACGAACACCTGTATGAGGGCAAGTTTATCTTCAATTCGCCTTCGACTGGGCTTCGGGTGCGCACCTTTTGCAGCAACCCATCCGGTCACGTCGTGGTGGAGAACCACACCGGAATTATGGCGGCGAACGGACACGCGTACAAAGATCCGGCGCTTGGCACGCAAAACACCAACTTTGCGCTGCTCGTCAGCCACCGATTCACCGAACCGTTTGATCGACCGAACGAGTTTGCCCGGCAAATCTGCGCCCATGCAAATGCTCTCTCGAACGGGTCCATTATGGTGCAGAAGTACGGAGATATTCTCAAGGGTCGGCGCAGTACGCCGGCGCGGATTCAGGAAGGGTTTATTGAACCAACGCTGAAGGAGGCAGTTCCCGGTGACCTTGGCCTGGTACTGCCCTACAAGACGATGGTCGCCTTGCAGGAAATGGTCGAAGCACTCAATCACGTAACGCCAGGCATTGCGAGCGAACACACGCTGTTCTATGGGGTCGAAGCGAAGTTCTACGCTTCCCGTGCGGATGTGGACGACAAGCTTCAGACGCAAGTAAGCGGGCTTTACTGTGCGGGCGACGGGCCAGGGATTTCTCGGGGGATCTCGCAGGCAGCAAGCAGTGGTGTGTACGCAGCGAGAAACATCATCAGTGAACTGAGCTAAGTAGCATGGCTTGCGCGAACAGTCAGGGCTTGCGGTTTAATTCCGCAAGCCCATTTTCGTTGCAGGTTCCTCTTCTCAGCTTCTCAGCGGACGAACTCGGAGGCGGCTTTGGTGCCTGGAATGTAGGTCAGCAACTGCTCGACGTCTGTGTGGGCACTGGCAAACAGCATCAACCACATGTCGTCTTGTGCAGGAACGAACGACATCACGCCTTCCTGCGCGTCGACGTGAAAGCGAACCGCGTGCAAGGTACCCATTTTATCACACAGTTTCTCTGTAGCCTGGTAGTAAGTGGCGAGAGATGCGACAAACGCCGGGTCATAGGCGTGATCGGCAGCTGCGAGTACGCCGTGATGAAAGGCGACCCAACCGAGAATACGCTGGTCGTCCGATAGCCGGTTGAAAGCAGCAATCCATCCGTCGCGCACAGTCCCCTCGAGCTTCAGGTCTTCCACATGGAAGTTATAGCTCGGTTTACTGACCACTCTCAGCGGGGAACTGTCCGATGGTTCAGCGACTGGTTGCGGTTGGCCCAGACTGGAGTCGGGTGCCGCGCTACTTGCGTCTTGCAAGTCCTGGCACACGAGTTCAGCGAGTTCAAGTAAGTCCGGCTTGTGCTGCGTCAACACCGTTGTCTCATCGAGAGCTCGCGGTTCAGTGACCTCTCGAGTTTGTGTAGGCATGCCAGCTTCTGCACCTTTTCGCTGGGTTGCAAGCAGATCCAAAACGCGCTCCATCAAAGCGTCAAGGTCTGTATCTTCCATCGACACGTTCTTAAGCAGCGAAGTCAGGTTGTCTGTGTCCGCTGCAGCGTCGAGTTGGGGTTCGGCCGCTCGCCCGGCAGAAGGACTTCGAGCCGGTTCGTACATAGCCATAAGTTCGTCAATGGCTTTTGCCAACATATCGTCGAGTTCTTCCGGACTCGGCAAGGACACACCGACTTCTGTTCTCTGGTCACGGTGTTCCACAGAACCTTGGCGCCCAGCAACGGTTTCAAGCAATTTCTCCATCCGTTCGTCAAGGTGGGATGTGGCAGGAGACGAGTGCTTCACCCGGTCGAGCTCGAGTTGTGCCAAGCGATTAATCATGCGTGCCAGTTCCGTGCTGTGGGCCTGGTCTTGATCACTCATGGTGCGCTCGCCTCCTTTATCCCTGTAGTTTGAGCTTCTCTTCCTGAACGGCTTTGAGTAACATCAGTGCTCGCTCCAGTTTCCGGCGCTCTTCTACGGAAGCGTCTGGTTTCGCTGCGTCACGGGCCTTCCACGCGGCGAGAACACCAAGTAATTGCAGGTCGCGCAAAACCTCTGCGCGGACGCCTTCGACTTTTGCGACAGGCGCTGTCTCTTCCTCATAGACAAAGTGTCGACCGCGGAATAGTGACGCGATTGCGGCGGCCAGCGATAATGCAAACGAGATCCAAAACGCCTCGGCCAACCCCTTCATGAAGGGCGCACCAATCAGATGAGGGAAGAAGGTTTTTCCGAGCAGCAGCTTGTAACTTGCCGCCGGCAACGCACCTAGTGCGGCTACAGGGATCATGTGTGCCATCGGGTTATAGCCGAGAAGCGCCGAGAACAGCGCCATCGTCGGCGGGAGTGACGCCGCTTGCTTGACGGCCGCGGCAGGCAGGCCCTGCGCTGTCAAACCGGTGGTTAGAGCGTGGGGCAGATGTGCCGCTAAGCCGGCGATCACGATGCTGAAAAACACGCCCATACTCATCATCTGGCCGGCATTCATAAACGTCGCGCGCATGCCGGATGCAGCGCCGCGAAAGCGGGGTGGCACCGAGTTCATGAGATC
>JAKAXI010000176.1 GCA_021816665.1 Bacillota bacterium
CCGAACTGTTTATGTTCGGTGAAGCGGAACAGGACTTGTTGGCAAACGGCATAATCACTTTGAGCAGCAGCCAGATCAGCCAAACTTGGTACGAGGACGTGTCAAAGGTGATGCAGGAAGCAGGACTCATTGTCCTGGCAGCGCCTTGGCTGGGCGAGCAGAACAACGCTTTTGAGGCGCGTGCGGTGCACACTGATGCGCTGAACGAACTGCTCGGGACCCTCTCGGAAGTGTACAACCTTGACAGAACTGCCGTGTGGTAAATAGGGGGGTGGCAACATGACGGAGCGCGTACAGGAGGAAACATTGGCTCTGGAGGTGGAACGGGCTCTTTACGACGTGTTTGATCCGGAGATCCCGGCACTCAGCATCATGGACCTCGGGATGGTGCGGAGAGTGACGAGCGCTGATGGACACGCATTGGTGCAACTCATGCCGACCTTTATAGGGTGTCCCGCGCTATCGATCATCCGCCGCAACGTCATCGACCGTGTGCTGGCCGTGGAAGGTGTCACAGCTGCTGACGTGGAGTTCGTTTACGATGAACCTTGGACAACCGAGCGAATGACGGAAACCGCGAAGGTTCGCTTGCGCGAGTTCGGAATTGCGCCACCGGCGTGCGGCCTACTCCAGATGAATGCTTTAACCGCTCTGTGTCCGTACTGTGGGTCGTCGCGTACGCGCCTAGACAGTCTGTTTGGACCCACCGCCTGTCGCTCGGTGTTTTACTGCGAGGATTGCCATCAGCCGTTTGAAGCAATGAAGCCTGTGTAAATTTGCTTCAGTCATAACGCTTTTCCGGCGCGGTGAAACAGGTGGTAGTAAATCGCTACGTGCAGAAACAGGCGGGCGACGGGGTCATCTAGGTCGACCGAGAGGAGTTGCTGTAACTGTTCTAGTCGATGGTAGAGCGTTTGACGGTGAATGAACAGGGCATCCGCTGTTTGCTGTTTGGAACGATCACAGTCAAGGAATACCTTGAGGGTATCCAGTAAATTGGTGTGGTGTCGCCTGTCAAAGTCGAGTACAGGTGCGAGTATGCGCCTTACGCTGAAGTTCGCTTCGGGATGAAGCGAGAGCATCGCCACCCATTGGTAGATCCCGGTCTCTTCAGAAGACATCCAGCCAGTCCCGTGTACTTGTTCACAGATCGCAAGAGTCGTTTTGGCATCTGTGTAACTGCGCGGTACGTCGGTCAGGTCAAAGACCTCACTGCCGACACCCATGCAGGGTGCATTGTTCCAGCCTGAGCGCTGTAAACCCCGTGTCAACGATTCGAAAGCCGGATTCACTTTGTCAAACCAGTTTGACGGTGTGGGATCCTCAATGCGCCTTACATCGCGCTCCAAAATCGCCACAATCAGATCGGCTCGGACGGACAAGTACGAGCGAATGCCGTACTGCGCAAACGCGTTCTTGACAGCTAGTGACAATTCCGTCCGGCGGTTAAACCAGTCCGTCGCCACGTCGAGCGGCAGTCCTACCGGGCTCAGACCCACCACTGTGTCATCGATTTTCAGGACAGCGACTCGGTAGACTTTGGCAGGGTTCGCTGTTTTGCGCTCGACTCGCGACGCTTGACGTTGCTCGTATTCGTCCTGTGTTGGCAGATTGCTGCCGCTTTGGCGCAGCCACTGGTCGACCCAGTCTTGTTCGAAGAACGCTTGGCGTTCTTGCATCAAGATCAGCTTGTGCACGTCTTGTGTGATATCCACAAAGCGCACCTTCTGGCGAAACACAATGAGGGGAATCCCTGTCGACTCGGCGATGTCGCAGACCGCATCTGGAATTTCTCGAACACTCGTGCCAAGTTCGATACATAGTCCTGCGGCTCGGCCTGCAACAAGCTGCTCGACAAACGAACAAAAGCGCGTGACTTCGCCGCCAAATCCGAGACCAGTCGTGAGAATCAGTTCTCCACCGCGAATGTGGTCAAGCGGCTCAGAGATATCAAGTATATGGACCCAGCGCACAGCCCGCTCTAACCCGGACGCTCCAGCGACCAAGTCAGCGGCTTCAAACACGGGTCGATGTAAAACGTCGCAGACTCGCAAAAACGGCTGCACGTGCACCACGTCCTCACCACAGCAATACAAAACTCCTGATATTGAAAACTTGCCTGTAAACCTGTCACGACTTTTTACAACAGCCTCATACAAATTGTATCATGTCGGCGTTCTACCCCTGTGCTACCCTATGGGCAACTTCAGTCTACCATGCTGCCTGCCGTGGCGCGAAGACCATTGGCAGCTCGGAAAGGGGCCGAATGATGGGGAATTCAGGGGTGTCCCAAGAGGCGGGGGAGCTCGCCAATCGGCAACGCCGCGTGCTTGCTCCAGGCGTTGCGACGTACTACGCACAGCCGATTGAACTCGATCACGGCGACGGATGTTACCTATTTGACAAGAACGGTCAGCGCTACCTCGACTTTTTCGGCGGTATTCTAACTGTGAGCGTCGGGCACGCCAACCCGCGAGTGAACGCTGCTGTCGTCGATCAAATTCAGAAACTCACACACGTCTCAACACTCTATATTTCCGAGCCGATGGTGGACCTCGCGGAGCGACTCGCCCAGATGACTCCGGGAAACCTCGAGGTCAGCTTCTTTACGTCGAGCGGCACAGAAGCGAATGAAACAGCGGTTGCGATGGCGCGCACGGCCACCGGGGCGTACGAGGTGATCGCGCTTCGGCACAGCTACAGTGGGCGTTCCGCGCTTGCCATGACGCTAACGGGGCAAGCGAACTGGCGAATGGGACTCCCTGGTACCCCTGGTGTCGTACACGCCATGAACGCTTACTGCTATCGTTGCCCGTTTGGCAAGACGCCGGACCGCTGTGGCCTAGAGTGTGCGAAGGACATGGAAGACACAATCAGAACCTCTACATCTGGGCGGATTGCAGCGGTCATCGCTGAGCCGATTCAAGGTGTGGGTGGTTTCATCACGCCACCAGACGAGTACTTTCAAGAGATTGCCCGCATTGTCCGTAAGTACGGCGGGTTGTTCATCGCCGACGAAGTACAGACGGGGTTCGGGCGTACGGGGAAGGCGTTCGGGATCGAACACAGCGGGGTGGAGCCAGACCTGATGACTTTCGCCAAGGGACTGGGCAACGGCCACCCAATTGGCGCCACGATTGCAACGCAAGCAGTCGCAGGTCAGTACACTGGGCCGACGATCTCGACATTTGGAGGGAACCCAGTGTCGATGCGCGCTGCCTTGGCCACGCTTGATGTCATTGACGAGGACAGGTTGACTGAGAATGCGCGCGAGCAAGGGGCAGCGCTGCGAGCGGGGCTCGAAGAACTGCAACAGCGCTACCCGATGATCGGTGATGTGCGAGGAAAAGGGCTGATGCAGGGCATGGAGTTCGTCCGCTCGCACAAGGCACCGGCTCCCGACCTCGTCAACCGCTTTTTCGAATACACCAAAGCCGAGGGCCTGCTGCTTGGGAAAGGCGGGCTGTACGGAAATACAGTCCGCATCGCGCCAGCGCTGAACGTCAGCCGGCAACAAGTGAATGACGCACTGTCCCTGATGGAGAATGCTCTAGCGCGAATGGTGGGGGAGGAGCCGGACCTCGCCCAACTTACGCTTTAGGGTCAGTTGTGAAGTTAGTCGTCTTCCATCATCTGAATTTCATACAACTTGTCACACATGAACCAGATGAGTCTCGCCTATGATCTGATACGCACAACAGACTGTCGATTACTAACATTCGGCATGAGTTGTGTGTAACTTTTTATGACACATGAATACGCTTTCTTTCACGAGTTGAAGCAGCTCAAGCCAGCTCGACGTTCTCTCAATTCTTGATTCAGCATAAAAGGACTGTAAAGCCTCATGTGTCTCGACAGATGTAGCAAGAGAAGTGAAGTTACCTTACGCACTTGGGAGAGGAGGGCAACAGTGTGATCATACGCGACGCAAACTAGGGTCGGTTGCGAGATTTGATATTGGAAGGAGGGTGAGTGAACTTGACAGTACGGTCTGACAATGACCCTTTTACCAATCGGTTGCATGAGAGCATAGAGGATGCTCTTACGCGACCTGAGGCGCTTCGGGAAGCGAACCGCTGCCTGTTCTGTTACGACGCACCCTGTACCAAGGCTTGTCCTACCCACATCGACATCCCGAGTTTTATTCAAAAGATCGCGTCCGACAACCTGCTCGGAAGCGCACGCGTAATTATGGATGCTAATCCTGTCGGAGCGAGTTGTGCTCGCGTCTGCCCGACAGAGGACCTGTGTGAGGGTGCGTGCGTCCTGGGGCGCGACGAATCGCCCATTCGAATTGGTGACTTGCAGCGCTATGCCACCGATTGGGCGAAAGACCGCGATGTCACCCTGTTTCAAGCAGGTCCCTCCACAGGAAAGACTGTTGCTGTGGTTGGCGGCGGGCCAGCCGGACTCTCTGCTGCGCGGGAACTTCGGCGCTACGGTCACGCGGTCACTATTTTTGAGGCGAAGGCACAACTCGGCGGACTTGACACTTACGGCATAGTCCCCTTTCGACTTCCGGCAGAAGCCTCACTCTGGGAAGCGGAGCAGGTCATTCGAATGGGCGTTGATGTCCGGACAAACACAGCCGTCGGTGTCGACATCACGCCAAGTGAAGTCTACGAGAACTTTGACGCCGTCATCGTGGCCTGTGGCATGGGGTACGTACCTGTACTCCACATAGCGGGTGAAAACCAGGAAGGCGTCTGGGACGCCATCGACTTTATCGAACGGGCGAAAACCGGAGAAGTCATGCCGACAGTCGGCCGACGTGTGGCTGTCATTGGGGCGGGCAATACGGCGATCGACGCTGCGACCTGCTCGCGACGGCTTGGGGCGGATGAAGTGACGATCTGTTATCGGCGCTCGGAGCGCGAGATGACGGCTTACCGGTTCGAGTATGACTTCGCGAAACTCGAAGGGGTCTCTTTTCGCTGGCGCTGCGCTCCGGTGCGGATCATCGGAGAGGCTGGGCGGGTCGTGGGCCTTGAACTCGTAGAGACGGAACTGTGCATGGATGAGTCTGGTCGTGTAACTCCGGTTGCTGTGCAAGGTTCTGAGTTTGTAATTCCCGTTGACACGGTGATTCGGGCGATTGGTCAGGAGAAAAGAATCGCTCTCCTCGACGCGTTCGGC
>JAKAXI010000177.1 GCA_021816665.1 Bacillota bacterium
CATCATCGCAACTTCCAGGCCGATCAAATAGAGCAGACCTTGATCGAGAAACTGCTGGAAGTTGTGGCTGCTAGTCACAGACAGCATGCCGTACAAGCTCGCGACCATCATCGCACCCGCTCCGACTACACCGGCGATCAAAAGCAGTGCGAGGACGATCTCCAACACACGTACGGACTGTTCGATAAACTGATAAAAGGGCTTAAATTGTCGATGCACTTGGCCTCTCACCTCCATTCCATTTCCTGAACGTTGCCGGTGGTGCTGGCTCAGGCGTTAATTATAGCAACATTTAGATTTTACCGTAATACGCAACTGCAGTTATTTCGAGTGAACCCTCTCCGCTGACCTCAAGCAACTTGACGGCGAGGTGTGACCCGCAGAGCCGACGAAACAGCCCCAGCGACGCAGACTGCGGCGGCCGCCCAAAACACCGTGTGGAGGGCTGCCATAAACAACCCCGGAGCAAGATGGGCTGGAACTCCGTGGAACACTCGCCCTGTCAACTGGTGTAGGCGAACAGTGAATACAGACACTGACAAGGAAATGCCGATGACCATCCCGATATTTCGAACCAGCGCATTCAGACCGCCAACCAATCCGACTTTACTGCGTGGCGCGGTGTTCATGATGTTTGCGTTGTTCGGCGACTGGAACATCCCCTGCCCAATTCCAAACAGCACCAAGTGCAGACCTACTACCCATGGCTGGACGCCAGTGGACAGGAAGTTGAGAAGAACAAACCCTAGCGCATTCACACAGAGCCCGCCAGTCGTCAACAGCTTGGGCCCAATTCGGTCAGATATGTAGCCCGACAACGGAGCCACACCAGCCATGGCAAGCGGGTACGTCATCATCGCGAGACCCGTGACTTGCGGTGAGGCGTGCAACACGTCCTCGAGGTAAAACGGCATCATCGTATTCGTGCAGAATAAAGACACGAAAGAGAGCATTGCGGCAAAACTCGCTGCAGAAAAGGCGCGGTTGCGGTACAGGGAAAAATCGATCATGGGCTTCTTGGCATAGCGTTCTCGCACGCCAAATGCAGCGAGCACGAGGATTGACCCGCTTAGGCCAACGATCGTGCGAGCCGATGTCCACGTCCACGTTTCTCCATTTGAAACCGTGTAGAGGAGATCGACGATCCCAACGATGAACAGAACGGTACCCGTGTAATCGAAACCACTTGCCGACTTCCTGGTGTGTTTTTTCGGCAACAGAAACAACCCGAGCACAAACCCCAAAACGCCAATCGGCACGTTGACCCAGAAGATCGCGGACCAGTTGAAGTAGCCAATCAAGAGACCGCCAATTGTCGGGCCAGTGAGTGACCCAAGCGATACGGTAGCCCCGATGATACCGAGCGCTCGACCGCGCTGGTGCTGAGGAAATGTAGTGGCGGTAATCGCCTGGCTGTTCGCCATCAACAAGGCGGCGCCGAGGGCCTGCGCAATGCGGGACGCAATCAGCAGACTGATGGTCGGCGACAGTGCACACAAGGTCGATCCGGCAGCAAATACGAGAAAGCCCGCATTGTAGAGCCGCCCACGTCCCCACAAGTCAGCCAAATTTCCCACGAGCGGCAACATGGCGCAGATCGTCAACAAATAAGCGGAAACGACCCACTGCACAAGATGAAGTGGGACTTGTAGTGTGCTTGAAATGGTGGGCAGGCCCACATTGGCAATACTGCCGTCAAGGGTCGCCATGAATGTGCCGACTGCGACGTTTGCCAACACCCACCACTTGCGCGTTTCTTGGTCAGTCGTCTGAGCCACACTCATCTGCTGCACCTCAGTCGTTGTGGAAATCCGTTTCTAGCTACACTTTTCTCCCCGTCTCATTGTAGTGAACCCCTTGTCGACATACAAACGTTTGGCCTAGACTAAAAAGTACAAGTATTTAAACGCCATACAGTGAGGTGGGGAGACAGTTAAATTGAACGTGATTGACGACGCTGTACTTCGGCGCGAGTGGGGCGTTGCATTGCCGTCCGCCGAAGTAAAGGAGACTCCAAAGCACATCAACCTGTTCGGTGAACCGGTCGTTTTGTGGCGAAGTGAAGGTACAGCACTCGCTTGCCGAGACTTGTGCGTACACCGCGGCGTCGCACTCTCGCTCGGTTGCGTACGCGACGGCGCACTGATGTGCATCATTGAGAACTTTTTGGATGTCGGGCACCTCGCCATCCTTCATGACGGGTTCCTCGGTTCATCCGAACAAGCGTACATCCCACAATACCGAGTCCAGCAAACCGCGATCGGCTACACCTCAGACGAAATACACATCTTTCAGCCAAACGCAGACGGAGCCCGAAGACCTTTCACTCGACCTGCAACGCGAACTGTCACTTCAGTGCGATCGCATCAGCATAGCCTACCGCCAGTACCTGCGAGAACTCGGTGTGACATTTGGAGTCGCCTGAATCATCTCTTTAATAGTCCATTTGGACCCCTCAAAATGGTCCGATTCGGCGTTGTTACCCTTATGGCCTAGTAGGGATGATTAGAACGCTTGTAGGGGAGATTTACCATTGCGGTGAATTGGCCATCGCCCCACTCTCTTGGGACAGAGACAAGCACGTAGAAGAAAGTGAGGGGTTTGCATGAACGGACACTTAACTCCCCCCATCCATGCCGGGTGGGCATGGCAATTTTCGTGGTTGAACTTATCTGCTGCCGATCTCATCGTCGTCGGCCTGATGGTGGTTGTCTTCGTGCTCGCGATCGTAATCCCGTTTCCGGACCACAAAGGAGGTGATGACGAGTGAAAAAGAACATGACGCGGTCACTGCGACTGTGGGTTCAGAACACACTTCCGATGGAGAACCTTTTGCCGGACAGCATGCCGTCCTACGTTGATTCATACGTCTACCTGTTTGGCATCCTGACGGTGGCAGCACTCGTTTGGCTCATCATAACCGGGACGGTGCTCGCGATCTTCGGACCGGAGTGGTGGCACGTCTCTCCCGTCGGTCACTTCTTCAACAGCATGCACTTCTGGAGCGTTCAGGCGTTTTTCTTCTTCATGGTCTTGCACCTGTGGGCGCAGTTCATGATGGCAGCTTGGCGAGGCGGTCGGCACTGGACATGGATCGGTGGTTGGTTGCTGTTCCTCGTCTCGATTGTGGCGGGACTCACAGGCTATTTGTCGCAAAACAACTTTGACTCGCAGTGGATTGGCGTTCAGGGAAAAGACGCGATCAACTCGACGGGCATCGGCGGCTTCTTTAACATCCTGAACTTCGGCCAAATGTACGGGTTACATATCTTTGTGCTGCCAATGGTCATTATTGTGTTGTTGGCCATTCACCTGATGTTGGTCCGCATGCACGGTGTTGTGGAACCCCTGCCGAACGGAAAGGAGGAAGTCGACAATGGCGAGAAAGTGGCGGAACAATAACGCCGACTTCCCACAGAAACCGTATGACCTGATCCGCGAGATGTTGGTTGCACTTGGCATCATGGGCGCTTTGGTGTTGGTCTTGGCCGCCGTATTCTCGACTCCAGACGTCCCAGCGCTAACTGCGCAACAAGTCGCACGTCAAGACCCGAAACTGTTGTTGCAAAACGCCCTTGACGACCTGTCGGGGCAAGACGCCATCAGCACCTACGGCCCCCCCTACAACAACTCGGGTACCGCGCAGTCGATCGCCGGCTTTTCGCCAGCGCAGATAGCCGGTGTGCAGATTCCGATCAATTCAGCGAAGGTCAACGTACTCGACCCGCTAAACAAGGTCGCCAAAATCGACACATCCCTGCAGTCGCCACTGCAAACTTGGAGCAAGGCGACCGTAAAACAGCGGTCGGCGTGGGTGAACCACATAGAATCCGCGCTTAATCACGCGACTCTACAGCACGGAGTCCTAGTCGTGCCAGCAGCCAGTCCTGACAGTTATGGCCCGCTTCCGACGATGCTCAACGCCTACCTCGGGTTGGCTCGAAGTGGTCTGCTGGAGTCCGCGATTGACGGCGGGTCAGGTCCAATGCCTGCCACAAACCGCACTGAATCGCTGCTTCTACTGCAGGATGTGCCTGACGCCCAATACGCGAATCAGCTCGACATGTCAGGCAACCAGTGGGGAATTATCAAAGAGACCGGCAACTATCCGGGCGCTGTGTGGCTGTGGTTCTACACCCTGCTGTATCAGATTCCGCCGTTCGTCAACTCCAGTTCCGCTGATTTGGAGGTTGTTCTCACTACCGGCATCGTCACCATCTTACTCGTCTTAACTCCATTCATCCCAGGGCTCCGGTCACTGCCGAAGGTATTCGGGATTTACAAATTGATCTGGCGCCGCTGGTACCGCACGACGACAAAGAAAGGGCGTGGACACGCATGAACCGTTCCACTCGCACAAAGAAAGCTAGCCCCCGCCGGGCGTTAGTCCCGCAGATGTGGGTGGTCCTGCTGTTCACCGGCGTCGGGATCTACGCAACGAACCTCGTGTACAAAGCGATTGTAGACGGCGCTTGGCGAGGCGGTCTGATCGGTGCGGTACTTTTGGCTGCAGCTGTCTACGTAGCAGGTATGCCGCTCGCTGCTTCGATGTGGACCCATCGGGCACGCAAAGGAAAGCTGCCAAAGCGCGCTTAGACTGTATATGTTTGAGACGGAACGCGACCCGGGGCAGCGCGCCTCAGGTCGCGTTCGCTGTTTCAGTAAACCTTTGACAACCCAGTTCCATTTCAATTAGCGTCACTGCAAATCTGACGATTTTGTCCCACCGTGGTAAGCTAGAGGGTGTGACCCGCGCCCAGACGGGCGGTGTGAATTCGCCAGATACGGAGGAACAACGATGCTCCCTAACTTTCTCATCGTCGGTGCTGCCAAGAGTGGCACGAGTTCGCTCGACCGCTACCTCAGTCAGCACCCGGATATCTATATCCCACCGAAGAAGGAAGCTCACTACTTCTCCATTCCTGACTTCCCGCCGAAGTTCCAAGGACCTGGTGATGAGGGAATGAATCAATATACGATCCGTGATCGCGCAGTCTACGAGCAATTGTTTGACGATGTAAAAGGTGAGACCGCTGTCGGTGAATCGTCAGTGTTCTATCTCTACTACCCTGGAACCGCGGCGCGCATCCACAAGACGATTCCAGACGCGAAGGTCATC
>JAKAXI010000178.1 GCA_021816665.1 Bacillota bacterium
AAACTTCGTTCATTGAGGAACTCCTCTCCACTCTAGCGGTTCTGTATCTGTATTTATATCTGCTCTGTTTTCAACTGTGCGGCCTGTGCGACGGCAGAGACGACAAGCTTTACCGTTTGTGCGGCGTCAGTCAAGTCCACTGTTGTGAGGAGTTGTCCGGCACCTCGCACTGGGTAGGTAACGCATCCGACTAGAATGCCATCAGTAGTCGCCTCGATCGTGCCGGCATCAGACCGAACCGCTTCCCCTACATCGTACTGCACGTTGACGCCAGTGGAGTCTGCAGCCGCCTGCAGAAGGTTTTTCATTGCGACAGGTACGATGATGCCGCTGTCAAGCAATCGGATAGCAGGGCCATGACCCAGTCGCACAGACGACTTCGGACCCTCCGGCAGGTCACCGGCGACTGCTCCGTCGATGACCAGGGCATAGTCAGGGTGGAGAGCAAACGCTGCTGTCTTGACGCCACGCGCACCGACCACGTGCTGTGCCGTAAAAGCGACTGTGATGTTGTGCCCGGACGCAGCTGCCTGTTCAAAGGCAGAAATGGCAATCGCGCAACCCACGCGATTGTGGAGCGCACGTCCCGTCAACCGGTCTTTCCCGAGTTCTGTGACGCCAGCGAGGAGAACGCCGCCTGTGCCAATCGCCACTCGCCCTGCCGCTTCATCTTTGCTGGCCGCGCCGATATCTACATATAAATCGTCATACGAGAGGTCTGCCCGGTCTGCCGAATCGGCCGCACCAACCAGACCTAGCACTCCGTTGGTCCAGCGGATCTGGCGGTCCACGAACTGACTGGCATCCAGAGCACCAATTGGCACGACCCGCAGGAAACCGTCATCTGTGATGTCGATCGCCATGAGTCCTGGTTCGTCGACGTGCGCTGTGAGAAGAATGTGGGGACCGGACCCGTGATGCCGTGCAATCAGAGTGCCGAGAGAGTCGACCCATACTTCACTGGCATAGGCCTCAACATACTTGCGCAGAACCGGCTCGATGACAGACTCGCTGCCCGACGGGGCAGCGTGCGCACAGAGGTCTGCAATCGTAGTGAACAGCTGCGAATCCATCATCGCTGAAAGCCTCCTGCTGCGATCTCGGTCAAAACGGCACGAACGAGCCGCACGGTGTTTTCAAAGTCATCTAGCGAAGCAATTTGGGAAGGCGCGTGAATGTATCGGACAGGGACCGAGATCCCGCCGCCAATCACACCTTCCCGCGTCTGGTGAATGGCGCCAAAGTCGTTCGAACCTGCCTTGACGCGGCGGAGTTGATACGGGATATCGTGTTTCTCTGCGACAGAAATCACAAAGTCAAGGAAACGCCGATCCGCAATCGTTCGGCCATCTTGCACGGTGAGCGCCGGCCCAGCACCGAGGATTGTCGCCTGACGATGGCTGGGGGTACCGACTCCGTCCGAACATACCGTACCTTCGAGCGCAATCGCGATGTCCGGTTGCACCCGGTACCCGGCAACTTCTGCGCCGCGCAGGCCAATCTCCTCTTGTACCGCAAACACTCCGTGGACAGTGAGTGGCACAGACTGCTTCAGCACTTCCACAAGCACGGCGCAGCCAATTCGGTCATCAAACGACTTGGCTTTCATCGCCCTGTCTCCGATGAACTCGAAGGCTGTTGTGAAGACCACAGGTGTACCACGGGCAACCAACGCTTCGGCTGCTTGTCGTGTGTCGACGCCAATGTCAATGTAGAGGTCTTCTATTTTGGGGACTTTTTGGTTCTCTTCACGAGACTGTAGGTGGAACGGCTTGAAACCGATCACGCCTGGCACCCGTTGTTTGCCTATGATCACGGTTTTCCCAAGCAAGATGCGGGAATCCACGCCGCCAATCGGTTGAAACTTGAGCAGCCCATTGTCTTCGATGTGGACGATCATCAGGCCAACTTCGTCCATGTGCGCGTCGAGCATGACACGCAGTTGATGCCTTTGTTCATTGTCCTGTGAGGCGAGCTTTTGCACGAACAAGTTGCCGAGCACGTCTGTTTCCATGTGGTCGACGGTCTCTCTTAATTCTGTACGAATGACGTTTCGCACGTCGTCTTCAAATCCGGACGGTCCGAAGGCTTCCGTTAAACTCTTTAGTAACATGACAGTTCCTCCACGAACGCGTGATCGAAACTTGCGACCGTGTTCGCTAGGAGTCGACCGCACAGCGCGATATCGGCGTAGTCGACTGTCTCCACCGCAGTGTGCATGTAGCGCAGTGGAATGCCGACTAGTCCCACGGCGATGCCGTTTCCCACGACTTGAAGCACGTCCACTTCTGTGCCAGTCGCGTTGTTCAAAACTTCGATCTGATACGGAATGTCAAGCTGTACCGCCGTGTCTCGCAACCTTTCGAACACGCGTCGGTGAATTCGTGGCCCGTAACTGATTGTCGCTCCGTAGCCAAGACGAAAACTCTCGTGTGGAGCTTGCCCAGGCAACGCACCAAAGGTCACATCCGCCGCAATGGCTATGTCGGGTTGCAAATGGTGCGCAACAGTTCTTGCTCCGACCATACCGAATTCCTCCTGCACCGTGGCCGCGACGTGTAGTTCCACAGGGTGTTTCAATTCTTGCAAAGACGCAAGACATTCCAGGAGGATCGCGATGCTCGACCGATTGTCGGCCGCCTTCGCTGAAATACGGTCGTTTTGCAGAGAGAGCGGCGAGCGCCGCACCGTCACGCGGTCCCCTATCTGAACGAACTCCTCGACTCGCGTTTGCTTCATGGCAACATCTATGTACAGGTCCGCGAGAGTCGCCGCATGGCTTCGGTCCTTAGCAGAAGACAGATGTGGAGGTGTCGAGCCGACAATTCCGACTATCGGTTCTTTGCCGTGAACCACGACCTCTTGTCCAACCAAAGTGCGGGCGTCAAACCCACCGGTCTCCGTGACGCGTAAAAATCCGCCATCGGTGATTTCGGTGACCATCAGCGCAATTTCGTCCATATGCGCAGTGAGCAGAACACGGGGACGCAATTCCACGGGAGTTGCAGTATCTGATGCACAAACATGAGCGATCACGTTTCCGAGGCGGTCGATGTGGACGTCGGGAGAATACTTGCTGAACAACGAGGCAATCGCTTGTGCGACGTCGCCTTCCAACCCGGATGCCCCATGGCGGCTGAGAATGTCTAAGAAGTCGCGGCGGTGCACTCCGGCTCCAGGGATGGACATGCCGATTCACCCACTCCTCTCTCTTTGTGGCTATCTTATCAGAGGATTCGGACGTGGTGCAATGCTGCGGTATCGGTCAGAAGTAGAGAAAAATCACTGTCAGCCCCCCCTGCTCGGCGCCAAACAGACCTAAGGTCAGGAGGAGGCGGAGCACTGACAACGTGCGGATGTCCCGTTAACGGGTGCTCCCATCCGAGTTGAATAGCATGGAGCGCTTGCCGCTTTAATGGTGACCAGCCACTTGTCTCCGTTCCGTCTCCGGCACGCCTAGGATAGTCTGGGTCACCCACAAGCGGCAAACCGATAGTCGACATATGCAGTCGGATCTGGTGCGTGCGGCCGGTCCAAAGTACGAGTTGCAGCAGCGCCACGGCTTTCGGTTGCCGCGTTGCGTGCCCATGTATAGGCAGGGGCAGAAGGGAAAGGACGCGGTAGTCAGTGCGTGCCGGTTGCCCAGATTCGTCAACGACCCGACGCGACGGCTTGGTGGGGTCCTCTGCAATGGGCAGCTGTACCGTGTGCCAGGTGTCACGGGTGATGAGTCCTTTGTGGTCGGCGTCCTCACCGATTTCCACGATGGCCATATAGACGCGGTGTAGAAGACCTCTGCGCAGCGCATCGTCATACAGGTGGTGAACGTGCGCATGTTTTGCGAACATCAAGAGACCGCTCGTATCGCGGTCCAGGCGGTGGACAGCGTGCGGAACCCGCCCTTCTTTAGCAAGGTAGGCTCGGGTCCCGGACTGAATCGATCCCAGTCGCTCGCGCGCTGTCGGATGCGAGAGGACGCCTGCGGGTTTGTTGACGACGAGAATTTCTTCGTCTTCATAGCGAATGTCCAAGTCCATTGGCACTGGGACGATATCAGATGTTTCGATGGGTAACATAATGTTGATTATGTCGCCTTCTGACGCCCGTTCATTCAGCCGCGTAGGTTCTCCGTTTCTGGTCACAATGCCTTGACCTGGGAGTTGTCTTAACAGTCGCGTCGAGACTTTCAACTTCGACTGGAGCAGGCTCTTGATAGTTCGTCCCGCACCTGCCTGATCGACCGTCAAGGTGTACTTGAGTGGTTCCGTCATGAATCTCTCCCTCTCGTCTGCGTTGTAACGCAACCACTCAACTGATGACCAAATCAGTGTCCGGAGGCGCGTAACCCAAATGGCGGGTTAGGGAGACGATTTGTCCCTTGTGATGAAACTCGTGCGTCATCGTATGTGTTGCGAGCCATAGAGCCGAAAGACTCGTTTCCTTTGAGTCTGTTCCGACATGCCCGATGATGACTTCGTGCATTGCATCACCGTAGCGGGCGATAAAGTCCTCCACAACCTGATCGGCTTCGGCGAACAAGGCTCGCACTTCAGCTACCGTACGATACGCATGGACTGGTGATTCCTCAACGGTCTGGCCTTCAGCGAAGCCAAGCAGCCAGAAGCGATAACAGTCGGCGACATGTACGTGAATGTTGCGTACGGACCCGAACCCAAACACAGCCACCTGTTTGACATAGTCTTTTGGATCAAGGGATTCACAGTAGTCAAACAACACTTCCCGTGTTTGGCGCACCCATTTATACTGCTGCTCGGCGATGTTCACAAAAATCCCCCCAAATTTGCGACTATGCCTCTGTTTTACCACGAGGAGTCGAATATGCGAAAACTTGTGCTACTCCCGTAGACAAATTCTGTTGGCGGGTGATAAGATGTGTCGACGACTATCCGTCTTGAACTTGAGGCTAATCGGGTGTATGATACATAACACATGAACGAATCCACAAGCCACGAAGTATCGTGCGGATGTAGTTCAATTGGCAGAGCGTCAGCTTCCCAAGCTGAATGTTGCGGGTTCGAGCCCCGTCATCCGCTCCATGAAAAAGCCTGTACCGGCGTGAAAACCGGGTGAGCGACTGTAACTAGTTGCCATCCGGTT
>JAKAXI010000179.1 GCA_021816665.1 Bacillota bacterium
CAAGGGCTTCTCACTCATCAACGTGTTCAGCCCATGTGTGACGTACAACAAGATCAACACGTACGACTGGTACCGGGAGAATGTCGTCAACCTCGACAATCGCCCCGACTACGACCCAGCGGACCGCGCGACAGCTATGCGCACCGTGATTGAGACGCACGGACTGTGCACGGGTCTCATCTATAAGGACGACTCGCGCGTCGCGTACGAAGACCAGATTCAGGGTTACGCCAGCCGCCCCCTCTCCGAGGCAGACCTGCGGCTCGAGCGCAAAGTTTTCGAAGAAGCCATTCACGAATTCGCGTGACAGACAGATCGATATGGGTGTGTGAATCAAGAGGTCAGGAGCATACGCGCCTGACCTCTTCCGCCTTGTGAGGAGATGAACGATTGAGAAAATTGTTGCAGTGGATCTTTTCGCTCGACCTCGCCCTCTGGTTTGGCGGCGGTGTGTACTTCTCCGCGATGGCGGCAGAGGAACTCTCTAATCAACTGAGTCTCTCGCAGTTTGGGCACGTCATCGGCATCCTCTTCCCGCCGTTTTTCACCTTGATGGCGATCACGGCAGTCGTCGGCGCGATCCTCTACATCGTGATCGGGCGAACTAGCGACATGCAGTCCAAGTCGTACACGGTGGGCCTCTGGCTGGTACTGTTTAGCGCGCTCGCTGCGCTCGTCAATCGTCTCATACTACTGCCAAAGGTTCAGCACATCGAGCAGGCCATGGGCCCGCTCGCAAGCGCGAGCAGCGCCGAGTTGCAGCAGTTCGGCATGTGGCACGGCCTGTCCCTAGGTCTACACTTTCTCGAGATGGCTGCGGTCGCCTTGGTCTGGCTTTGCTTTTCATTGAACACATCGACGACGGGGAGGAATTCGGCGTGACAAGAGAAGGTGACAACCACGACACCGATAATCTGTCTTGGCATTCGGTGCGGTTACCTGAAGGCTGTGCACTCGTTCGTAAACATTCGTTTGAGTACACCACAGCGGCTAACCTGTACGACTTGGATTTGTACGAGCACCAGGATGGGTCATGGCACGCGATCGCTCTTCCGCGCGGCGGCAGCCGGGTGATCATCTACGGTTCGAACGTCGTCGACACGGCACAGATGGCGATTCAGGTTGTCGTGGACAAGATTCGACGAGAAGGCCTAGAGGCGTGGGACGAGCCGACGGTCACAGAAGAGGATGCAACGGACGAGGAAGCCGTGAACGAAGAAGCCGTGAACGACCCGGAGGGTTGTTGAGCACTGAGACCTCACATTTTTGGACCGGTCCGCTGTCACTCCGCCTCCGCTGGCGCCTCCATTAGCGCGGATAACCGCGCATAGCAGCCTATCGCGCACTTTTGCGGGGTGGCATGGTGGATTAGGCAGTTGACAACCGCTTAGCGGACCGGGATCGGCTAGATTTCCACCATTTTAAGGCCGCGAAGCGGTTCCGGACCGCTAATTCGGCCACTGTGGACCCAATTCCGAGTGAATAGGCCACGCTGTGCCGTTATTGCAACCCTTACCGAGCCTTCCCTCACCGAGCCTTCCCTTACCGAGCCTTTGCCCAACTGTGGATTACCACCACTTGCCAAACACAGCGCCAATCAGTACGCCGATGATGGCCCCGATCACAACCTCCTGCGGTTCGTGTCCGAGAATCTCCTTTAAGCGTTCGCCCTCTTCGGTTGCGGACGCTTCTACTGTCATCCCTGACTGCGACATTTCAAGCGCGATGCGGTTCAACAACACAGCGTGCTCACCGGCATGTCTGCGGATCCCCCCAGCGTCGTATAACACGATCGCAGAAAAAACCACTGCCGTCGCGAAGATCGGGGACTTCACGCCCACAACGTACGCGAGCGCTGTCGTCAGTGCGCAGACACCTGCGGCGTGAGAACTCGGCATTCCACCCGCGTCGATGACTTTATGAAAATCCCACTTGCGGTGCGTCACGAAGTGAATTGGGACCTTGGAGAGCTGCGCAAAAATGATGGCCGTAAAAGCGGCCACCAGCGGAGCATTGTGCCAAAGACCTAATAAAAAGTGTATGAAGTCTGTTTTCATATCCACCCACCACTACTCGTCCAAAGTCGCCTATCCAGCAACACCATCGTATCATAACCTGCGCACGAACGCCTCATCACATGGCGTGAGACAGACACGACCTCTCATCACATGGCGTGAGACAGACACGCACGCCTCATCACAGGGAGTGAGAGAGACACCGACGCTTCATCACAGAGCGGCGACAGGTCGGGGCTTATGTACTACACTCGCGCACGGGCGAGGACATACGCTGAGTCAGCAGGGGTCGATCCGTTCGACGGCCCAGCTCAAAACAAGGAGGAACCCTACATGTTGCGTGTTCACGATGTGTATATCAACGACGAACGGTTCCAGGCAACGGAAGTCAATCTGCCCAAGACGAACCTGCTGATGATCGAGTCTGCATCCGGATATGTGATGTGCGGCGCACTCGATGTCGAACTGCTACGCACAAAGCTTGCCAACCGCGGAATTATCGCGGCTCGGGCCGTTGGCGTGAAGACGATGGACGACCTCATCAATGGGACGGTCGAATCGTGTACGCAGGCTGCTGAAGCCATCGGGATCGGCGCGGGAATGCCGATTCGAGAAGCGCTTCTGTGCATGCGCGAACATGAAACACACGCCTAAGTACACTTCTTCTATTCCGTTTTGGCGCAGTTTCCTGTACGATGTGGACTGTGACATCTGACGGAGGTGCCGCATGTCCGCACAACACTTAGGGCTCTTTATTTCCCACTATGGCAATGTCGCGGTGTTTTTGTTGATGACGCTGGAGAGTGCATGTATTCCAATTCCCAGCGAAGTGGTCATGCCGTTCGCAGGCTACCACGCTTTCACTGCGCACCAGAGCTTCATTGTCCCGGTTCTGATCGGCACCTTGGCAAACGTCGTCGGCGGGCTCATTGCCTACGCCGTAGGGCGGGCTGGCGGGCGACCTTTCATCCACCGCTACGGCCGTTACATTCTGCTCAACGACCGACACCTCGAACGGGCCGAACAATGGTTTGCCCGGCGAGGGGAGATCACGGTGTTTGTGACCCGTCTGCTGCCTGCTCTGCGCACTTTCATTTCTCTGCCAGCTGGTGTCGCCAAAATGCGTCTGTGGCGGTTCATCCTCTACACAGCCATTGGCTCGTTCATTTGGAACTTTGCGTTGACAGACGCAGGCTACCAACTTGGACAGCACTGGGAGACGGTTGCGAAGTACACCAAGCCCCTCACGTACATCGGCGCGGTACTCTTAGTCGCAGCCGTCGTGTGGTTTTGGTTTGGCCGTCGTCGCGCCAGCGCGGGACAGAGAACCCGCCAACAACGGTAGCTACAGTGTTCGGTTGAACAAGATGGAGCGAACGCGATCAAACTGAGGGCCTGTGCCCTCTACCACTTCCTTCGGGACAAAAATGCGGTACTCACTGTCGGGCAGGAGCGCACGCACAACGCGCGACTCCCGGCTGAGTTCCGTGCGCGTCCCGTCTTCACGCAGCAGCAAAATGCCCTCGCCACGGTACACATACCCTGCGATCTCGGACGCCCTGCCAGAGACGTAGTAGTCTGGGTGGAAGCCAAGCGACCGAGCCGCAGTGCGCAGTGCCGCCCACTCCTCCACATTTGGCTCCGACCGCAGAACGGGTGAAAACAGTCGCCTGTGCAGAAACCTTCGCGACAGGTCTGCCAGTACCTCGTCGTGACACTTGGACCAGGTTCGAAACGCGTACAAGAGCGTCGACTCATCCATGGCAAGGTAATCCGCCACCGAGACATTGGCCTCGTCCGCACCGATGATCGCCAGAAGTTCCGCAGGTACATCCGGCAGTTCGCCAGATTTGATCAGTTCAGCCGCGCGCCGCAAAATTTGAAACACCAACACGTCACTACCTACTGTCACCGGATGCAGGTACACCTGCGTGTACATAAAGTAGCGGGCAAGTATATACTGCTCGACGGTATGCAGGGCGTTTGCGCGCAATAAGATCTGACCGTCCACCAGTGTGAGTGACCGCAGCAAGCGAGCCAGTTCAAACCGCCCATAGCTGACGCCGGTGTTGAGAGCGTCACGAAGCAGGTAGTCCATCCGGTCCACGTCGAGTTGGCTCGTGATCAGCGGCTCGACCATCGGATGACGACCCTTTTTCCGCAAAATCCCGACGAGGTCGAGTGGGAAGTCGTCGTCAACTTCGCTCAAGATGCTGCGAACTTCATCGTCTTCGAGAATGATTCGGTGCGTCCAGTGCTCATGGTGGACGGGGTAAATCGCTTCGAAGGTGTGTGAAAACGGTCCATGGCCGACATCGTGCAGGAGAGCGGCCGACAAGGCCAACTTGCGATCCCGCTCGTCAGACGGCCACCCACACTCTTGCTGAAGGTGAATCAAAAGCCGCCGCATCGTTTCATAGGCGCCGAGCGAGTGTGTAAAGCGGCTGTGCTCCGCCCCGTGAAAGGTGAGATACGACGTGCCGAGTTGGCGGATTCTGCGCAGTCGCTGCACTGCGGCGGTATTCACCAACTGCCAAATCCACGGGTCCTCCACCAGAATTTCATCATGGACAGGGTCCTTCAGGACCTTTTCAAAGTGTGGCATGTCGTCACTCCCGCTTTCGACTCGGCTTGTCCACGCAAACCCCTGGTTTCTCTGTCATTTTTCACAAAAACAAAAACCCCCAGCCCTCCCCGCTCCAAAGTAGGCGGACAGGTACTGGGGGTTTTGTCGTCAGTCGCAGGAGCCCGGTTGGCCTGCGTCCGTCGCCGTCCGAAAACTTGCGCCACAGCCGCACGTCGTCGTAGCGTTCGGATTGTTCACTTTGACCCCTTGCCCGGTCAGGTCGTCGACAAAGTCGAGTTGTGCCCCGTCAATCAGGCGCTCGCTCGCTTTCTCCACGGCAACCTGGATGCCTTTGATGGCAAACACGTCATCACCAGGTTGGACGGCATCTAACGCCATGCCGTAACTAAAACCGGAGCACCCGCCCGGTTTCGTATAAATGCGCAGCGCACTCACGCCTTCCTCTGCATCCGCCAACATCTCCCGCAGTTTCTCGGCCGCGCTGTCCGATAGAGTCAACACCATACGAAGCCTC
>JAKAXI010000180.1 GCA_021816665.1 Bacillota bacterium
CGGCACGCCCCACCACACCATTTCGAGCCACTTGCTTTCCGACCATTCCGGATCGTAAGGCGCATTGTTCCCTGGCTTGTCGCGGTACTTAGAGACAATCACCCAGAGCATGATGATGACAGGGACCATCACGATTAGGACCAAGACGATTGAAGTGATGATTAGTCGATGCTCCACGGCCGCAACCGGTCCTGCCGGGCTAAACAACATGACTTCCCTGCCGCAACCCGTGCTAGCTAGCGGGAGAGCCGCTGCACCTAGTGTTGCCAGACGGCGCAACAGCGAAGATGAGCCAGTAGGTCTCAGTGAGTGTTCCAACGATGACCACCCCTTCTCACGAGTCTCGGCTGGCATTTCAATGCCGTTCTAGCGACCGCCATGTGCGGAGAGCAACCCATAAACTCGCAGTTCCCACAGCAGAACCAACACGGCAACCAGGATCACAATTGAGAGCCCAACGCCAAACGACCGTTTCATCTTTTGTCTCATCCACACACACACCTTTGCAGTCCCAACGGACAGTCATCGTGTCCAGTTTTTGTGGACGACAGGCAACTTATGCATGGTGGAGCCACTCAGCGTCATACCACCAAAAGACCGCTGCGAGCGCAAACAGCACGATGATCGTAATGACGGTTACCCACACCACGCTAGACAGGCCCCGGTTCGCGCGACCCTGCATTCTCCCTACCCCCTGCTCATGACATGGCAACAACGGGTAGTATGCGCCGGAATCAGGAAAACAAATCCAGAACACAAACAGGCACACCGTTTGGGGCGGTGTGCCGGTCTCTTACAAAAGTATATTTGGTATGGAACCCCTCAGTCGCCTACGGCTGCTCTTTCCAGTGCTGAGTGATAAAAACGTCTCGGCCAGAACCGCGACGATATGACTGATAATGGTCAGGGTCTTTTTTGTAGAAGTCTTGATGATAAGCTTCAGCCTCATAGAACGGTCCAGCAGGCAAGATCGGCGTTACGACCGGCTGCGAAAACCGCCCGCTCTCATCAAGGGCTCGCTTGGATTGTTCAGCAGTCACCCGTTGCTCCTCTGTGTGGTAGAAGACTGCAGTGCGATAGGATGAGCCACGGTCACAAAACTGACCGCCTGGATCAGTAGGGTCAATCTGGCGCCAGTACACGTCGAGGATGGTTTCGTAGGAAATCACAGCCGGGTCATAGGTGATTTGCACGGCCTCCACGTGACCTGTCGTGCCACTGCATACCTCGACGTAGGTCGGGTTGACCTTATGGCCACCCGTATAGCCTGATACGACGCGGATGACACCTGGCCATTGATCAAATGGCTTGACCATGCACCAGAAACACCCTCCTGCGAACGTGGCGAGTTGATGTTGCGTCTGTTCTGTCACGATGTACCCCTCCCGAGTGCGCGTCCAACTGGATTTTCACCCGGTTCTCATTATTACACGGTGATCGTTTCCAAACAATCAACTGCAGACAAGATATTATCCTATCGTGCTGGCCGCTGCCGTTTCGATTTACGGAATCGAAACGGTATTTCCGGATGAGGTCACGTTCGCGGCGCTGCTTGTCGATGCCGCGCCGGATCCGACGATTTGCGACTTCACACCGGCGTATTGTGAGTCATAGATGGTAATCGGGTCCCACTTCGCAATGCTTGCAAACAACTGTGTAGACGACATCGCCTTCTGCTGTTTCAAGGTCGCCACGATTTGGCTTTTTACCTGACTGAGCGGCGCTGGCGTCTTTTTTCCGGCTGGGATAAACGTTGATTTGTTTTGGTTGTAATAGCTTTGAATCTCCGCGTTCGTGATTTTGACGTTTCGCTGCGCCAAATTTTGCTCCAGCACCTGTAACTTCAGGATGTGGTTCAAGTCCGCTTGCGTCATGTTGTTTTGCGCCAAGAACAAGCTTAATTGAGTTGGACTGGTAATCTGATACTGTGCTTCCAGGGCGCTCAGGGCCGAGTTTAACTGCGACTGAGTCGCTGTGATATGGTATTTCGCGGCTGCGTCTGAGATCAGTTGTTCACTGACCATCTCTTGCACCATGGAGTTGCCGTAGCTCGTCTCCAATTTGTTGTACAGGGCCGATTGGCGGATCCCGGTGTTGCCGACTTTGGCAATCAGCGGTCCACCCGCATGCGCGTAGGCAACGCCGCCCCACACCGCTCCCACTACGACTGCTCCGATGACTCCGCCCACGATCCACGACCAAGGGCCTGTCCTGCTTATTTTCGTCTGCATTTCATTCGTCTCTTCCGAAGCCATATACACACTCCATTTCAAGTTCTCTCGCCGCACTGCTGCGTGCAAAGCAGGCGCATTGCTGTCCAATATGCCACAACTGGTTCGAAACAAACTCGAAAAACACCTTGTTACCCGCTATTTACCCTTGCGCGTCAGAGCAGCGAGCATGTCCCACTGCTCCGTGGTGACCTCACGCAAGCCGCTGAACTCTCCTGCCCCTTGCAGCCACTCTCCCCCATCTATGGTGACCACTTCCCCGTTAATGTAGCCAGCATAGTCCGAAATCAAATAAGCTGCCAAGTTCGCAAGCTCGGACTTTTCTCCGACACGGCGCAACGGGATACGCTCGATCGCCTTGTTGGCCAGTTCAGGCGTCGGCGACAGCCTGGACCACGCACCCTCCGTCGGAAACGGACCCGGGGCAATCGCGACCTGACGAATTCCATACTGCGCCCACTCCACAGCGAGGGAGCGTGTCAAAGCGAGGACCCCAGCCTTGGCCGCCGCGGAAGGCACCACATAACCCGATCCTGTCCACGCATACGATGTCACGATGTTGAGCATGACACCGCTTCGTTGCTTGTCAATCCAGCGCTTTCCAACCTCAAGCGACATGTAGAATGTGCCATGCAATACAATGTTGAGCACTGCATCGACGGCCCGGTGCGACAGCCGTTCTGTCGGGCTGATGAAGTTTCCCGCTGCGTTGTTGACGAGCACATCGATTTGTCCGTAGTGCCCTTCCACAGCGTCCACCAGATCGGACACTTGCTTTGCATCGCGAATATCACACGCGTGATAGAACACCTGCCGGCTGTCGGCGGACAGTTGACGCGCGGCTTCTTCGAGCACACTCTCACGCCGACCCGTGATCGCCAGCTTCGCGCCAAGTTCCAGAAAGCGCTCGCCCATGGCTCGACCAAGTCCTGTACCGCCACCGGTAATTAGAACAACCTTGTCTTGCAGTAGATCAGGTTGAAACACCGGGATCATCCTCTCTGTTCGCCAGTCCTGCAGTCCAGACCGCACGAATTTCGTCACCTCTACAGTTTCTGTTATACACGCTTGATTCCTGTCCGAACTGTCACGCGGTCTCTTGTACCACGAGTTGTTCGTACTCGTTGAACAGGCACGGGTAGGTCAGAAACGCCAAAACAATACTGGTCAATGCTGCGGACGCCAAGATAGAAAATACGATCAGCAACTGATAACGCACAGCTTGAATCGGATCTGCACCGCCAATGATGAGGCCGGTCATCATGCCGGGAAGTTGCACGAGGCCGATCGTCTTCGTACTGTCAATCGTCGGCAGCATACTCGCACGTACTGCCTGCTTGACAAAAGGCATCGCAGACTGTTTTGGCGTGCCGCCAAGCGACAGCACCGTCAAGATTTCGTGACGGTGGTTTCGAGCTTCAGACTGCAGTCGATTCAGCGCCAAGCCGCAGGCGATCATCGAGTTGCCGATGATCATTCCACTCACAGGGATGATATAGCGCGGTGTCGCGTGGATGATGTGCAAGGAGAGGAGGAATCCTTGCGTAACCACTTCTGTCGTACAGATAGCGACGAGCACGCGCCACCAGACACCTTTGAGTCCCTTTCCACGCTTCGCCGCATTTTGTGTCGCTACGCCGACCATGAGCGCCAACATCAAAACGATAAAGATTGGGTCGTTGAGTTTGAACACGACGTTCAACACGTACCCGACGATCAGCAGTTGGATGGTGGCGCGTACGGCAGAGATGATCATGTCTCGTTGCAGGCCTAGCTTCATCCACATCGAGAGCACAATCGCGAGTGCGACGAACGCGACTGTGAAGGACAGGGTCAAAAAGCTCATTTCTCCGCCCCTCCCAACTCGCCGTTCAGAAACCGGCGCGTCAGCTCATGTTGCGGGTGCTCAAAGAATTCCTCGGTCGGACCCGCTTCGACAAGGCCGCCATTGACCATCAACCACGTCTCAGTGCCAACCCTGCGAGCCTGTTCCAGGTTGTGTGTGACCCAGAGCAAGGTCAACCCTTGCTCTCGCTGCAACTGCACAATCCACTCCTCGATATCTTTGGCTGCAGCGGGGTCGAGCGCCGATGTCACTTCATCGAGCAACAACACCTTAGACTCATTGGCCAACACGCGCCCGAGCGCGACGCGCTGCTTCTGCCCACCGGACAAGTCATCGGCGTTCGCAGTGAGCAGATCGACGCCAAGCCCGAGTCGCCTCAGGTAAGCACGCGGGTCTGCAAGTAGATCGCCGCGAAGCTTCGGGCCTAATTCAAGGTTATCTCGCACGGTGCCCGGGAACATTGTCGCGCTTTGGAAGGCTAAACCGACGTAACGACGCAATTCTCTGACATTCCACTGTCTCACCTCACGGCCGGAGATGAAGACTTCCCCACTGTCTGGTGTGCTCATCAAGTTGCACACCGACAAGAGCGTACTTTTGCCCGACCCTGATGGTCCCACCAGCGTGACGACTGCCCCTTTATGGACAGTCGCAGAGACACCGTGCAAAACCTCAACTTTCTGCCCGTCACGGGCAAATGACTTGCTCACCGCGCGAAAGACGACCTCAGCCTCTCCCTCAGCGGCCGTCTTACGTTCGTCTGGAGTGGTCTCAAGCAGCTGTTCTTGTACCTGTTCGTCCATCCTATGTACCTCATTCAAGCTTTTTCCCGACACAAAGTGCATCCTGCTTCGCCAAACGCCATGGTCTCAGACACATGCCTATCATACCTGTTTTTCATCTCTGATAAAAAGGGCGGTGGCAGCTGTGACTACTTGTCACCCCGCCATCGCCCGACGCTACAGACGTTCTTGACGTTGCCCTGTGTAAAGCAGCTCTTGCCAGAACAACAGCATTCACTCTTCGACAGGGTCTGCC
>JAKAXI010000181.1 GCA_021816665.1 Bacillota bacterium
CCCACCTGTCTTCAATCAGTGACAGGACCTTTGCGATGTCAGAGGGGAACTCCTTGTCCTCCCCCCGTTCCTGTAAAAACGGAGTATCGCTTGTCCAGACCCTCACATGCTTTGATGTGGCACCTGCCCTAAAGTTGAGCTCAGTTCGCTTTCGACGCATATAAACCCCTCACTTTACCACCTAACGAACCACACGCTGCATTGACCACTTTGGCGAGTTACTCAACATGGGAAAGACCCCTCGCTCGCTGTGCGTTGGTGAAAATGCGCCTTTGTGTTAGTGTCTTCCATTGGTGGAACAATATGCGCCTGACATCGGAGGTAACGACTGCTGTGACCGAGGCAGCAGCCGACATTACCGGATCTGCAACCCACACCGCAGTGAACAAACATAAGTAACAACATCACCGCCATGACTGCCGTCGCCAGCCGATGCACAGCCATGCCACGGAAAACCCGACGGCGCACCACAGTGCGGCGGTCGCGAACCAGACGGCGGCGGTTGCGTTCTGATAGAGTACTAGCCACAGCCGCATCAAGTTGACGTCGAGCACATCGGCTGCACGCGCACCAACCGGTGTACCCGTGGCGGTGACCAGCGCGACAGCCAACAGTAGAAGCAGTCCAAGCGCCCCGCCTGTGAGGCTGATGACGCTCCACAGCCACTTACGCTGTGCACGCCGGGCTTCCCGCATCGCGACGGCCTCCAACTGCGCCTTTAGCCCGGAGGGCGGCAGAGGGGTGGCGCGATTCTTCTGCAGGCGCTCAACGATGTAGTCGGTCTTCATCTCCCATCCCCCTCACGTGCTGTTGTTTTAACCGTTCTCGTCCGCGGTGCAGAAAGTTTCGCACCTGTTGCAGGCTGACGTCCATGACCGTCGCTATCTCCTGGTAGGGGAGGTCTTCGCCGTAAAACAATGTAATTGCGATCCGCTCCCTATCCGGCAGGTCCAGAACCCAGCCCCACACTTCTTCTCCTTCAAGGCTTTGCACCGCGCGCTCTTCCGTGGTTTCCCCGGTCGTCATGTGGGCGATTTCGTCCCAATCGTCCTTGATGTTGCGAGGCGGCCTCTTGCTGCGGCCGGCCTTGCGTGCAAAGCGGAGGTACGCCCTCGTAGCAATGGTGAGGAGCCAAGTCCGTGGTGAAGACTCGCCGCGGAAGTTGTGCATGTGCCGGAAGGCGCTGGTGAACGTCTCCTGTGTCAGGTCTGCGGCATCGTGCTCATTGCCTGCATAGCGAAGACACCACCGATAGACATCTCGGTAGTAGTCTTCGATCCACTGCAAATAGAGCGACTCCAAATCCCGGCGCATCGCCGCACCTCCACCGGATGCTTCCCGAATGATAAATCCGTCGTTTCCCATAACCTCCGCCTTGCAATACGGGGCAGGCCGTGTCAGCCTTCGTCGTCGGGGTTGCGCGGCTGGAAGCGGTCATCGATGTCGCCTGGCTCTCGGCCTTTTGAGCGTGCTTGCGTTTCTCGCAGTGCCTCCTGCGTAGGACTGGTGATGACCCATGTCAACAGTTCTCCAATGCCAACTGCGAGCGGAATGAGCCCGCCGAGCAACCATGGCCCGGTGCCCAGCGTCCACAGTCCGACGAGCAACGCCAGTCCGACCAGCGACGTGATGATCCCTCCACGCGGCTGGCGCCGGCTGCGCGCCTGCATCCGGACATCGGCCCGCCACGCGCGGTCGAAGTCAGCGGGCACGATGCCCTTTTGAATCATCATCATCCGCTCGCGGTAGCGCAGATACCGGATAAGCGCCACAAAGCCGAAGATGACGGCGAGCACGAAGACTGGGAACAGAATGCCGACAATGGGTATCCAAGCGAACGGCTCAAACGAAAACGGAGTGACATTCATGTGAACTTCACTCTCCCTGAAGGTGGATGGAGCCCATATTGTTGGTGCAGCTAAGGTTAACTGGCGATCCGCTGCCCGGAGCGGACCCGGACAGGCTATTCCCATTCTCGGCAATATTGGAGGACGGAATGTCAACGCTGGCCTGACCCAGATTGGTGCTCAATCGGTAGGCGATGGCCTGTGCTGCTGTGTCGTGGATGGCGATGCTGCCCATGTTATTCACTGCAGTACTGTTTACGGCCAGGCTGCCGGTAAATGAGATAGCACCCATGTTGGAGTGCAGCATGAGGCTTTTCGTCACGTTGGCATTGACGTTGATGGAGCCCATGTTGTCGTGCAGAGTGAGGCTTGGGAACGTCCCACCGTCCACCTCGATTTGTCCGAGGCTGTTGTCGATGCGAAGGTCTGTACCTTTTGGTACGTACATCGTGACTGTGGCCGCCCGAAGGCGCCCGTTTGGATAGCGCAGACTCACGTTGTCGGTATTCACGCCGCTTCCAAAATCAAGTCCCATTTGGCTCTTCAGGTTGGAAACACTCTGTCCGGCCGCTCGGGCAACCGACAAATCTGCGTCGACCTGAACCTGGCTGCCAGTGGATGGTAGCACCGTTACCTTTCCGAGCGGAACCGTCAGCGCGAGCGTGTGGCCGGGACCAACCGTAAAGGACTGTGTCACGCGTTTCTCGACGGTACTTCCACTCAGTGTAACGGAACCCGTGCCGATGGAGAAGGCTGAGTGCGAAACGTCCATCCTCGAGCGGCTGACTACCATTCCCATCCCAACCAGTGTTGCTGCAAACGCTAGGGACAATCCGATGGTCCAAGCGGTCTTCGTCTTTCGCGTCAGTATCACCTGTCTGACTCCTCTCGCACCATTGCTAAGATACTGATGAGAGTCATCAAGGTGTCATTTTGTTTCAACGGTACTCATGATGTGAACAACCGAGTACCGAGGTTCCGTCCCATGTTACCAAACTGCCGTCATACACCGCTGCGCTTTGGTCAAAGCAGAACATACAAGACAAGCCTCCAAACGAGCTATCCTCACAAGTTGCACTTCTCTCTCTATCATTGTATAGTTTGTATAATAATTTTTATACATTTTATACAAACACAATTGAGGAGGAAGTTACGTGTCAGACGATACAGATGTGCCTTTTCGAGTGTCGTTAGAGCATGCCCGCGAGGAACTGAGCCGGGCGTCCGAACAGACGATGCGCGTGTACGGGTATCCAGAGTCAGTTGTGCGGATTTACGGTGCACTGTCCGTGTGTCGGATACCCCTTACGTTTGACGAAGTGATGAGTCGCGTTGGGTTGAGCCGAGCCAGCGTGAACAACGGATTGCGCGTCCTGATTGACATTGGTAGTGTAGTAAAACTGCGGGAAACCAACCGAAATGTTTACGTGGTCGAACGAAATTTCTTCAAAAATTTCGCTGCTTTTATCGTACGCAATCTAAGAGAAGAGCGCTCTGTCTACATGCGTACAACCGAGGAAGTGTTGCCTACACTAGAGGAGGTGGCCGCTTCTGCTGCCAGTGTGCATGAGAGAGAAGAGGCGCAATTTCACCTCGCTCAGGTCCGTCAGAACCGACTGTTCTATGACTGGCTGAACCAGTTTGCCGACTTTCTCGAAACTGGCAAAGTGTTTGACTGTCTTCCGAAACCGGCGGGACTGTCGGCTATGCAGAAGGTGTTTGCGGACGCGCAAAGTCTGGACGACAAAGCAAAACTGAGAGGGGATAGATAGAACAATGAGAAAAAACAAGTCAGTACTGTTGTCGCTGTCCATTGCGGCTGTGTCGACCATACTCGTGGCGGGATGCGGAACGGGAAGTTCTGGATCGTTGAGTACTTCCGGCAACGCGTCCAACACTTCATCCACCACGTCGTCGGTGCCGACCACTTCGGGAAACAAAGGCACGATAAGCATCGGCTATGTAGACTGGGCCGAGGACGTGGCGGATGTGTACCTGTGGAAAGACCTATTGGAACAGAGAGGCTATAAGGTCAACCTCCACGAAATGCAGGCTGGGCCTCTGTGGGTTGGGCTCGCGAAAGGCAGCATCGATGTTCACTTCGACGACTGGCTACCGACCACGGACAAGGTGTACATGCAGAAGTTCGGGTCAAAATTAGTCGATCTCGGCAAGTGGTACCAGGGGAAGACCAAACTAGGCCTGGTCGTGCCTGACTATGTCAACATTAACTCGATCTCGCAGCTCAATGCGAACGCGTCGGAGTTTAATCATGAAATCGTCGGGATTGACGCTGGTGCAGGCGAGACACAGATCATCGAAAACACGGTCATTCCAAAGTACAACCTGAAGCTCAAGCTCGTTAACAGCAGTGAGACGGCCATGTTGGTGTCGCTGTCGAAAGCGGAGAAGCAGCACAAGCCCATTGTGGTTGTATTGTGGAGTCCACATTGGGCATTCGCTAAGTGGCATTTAAAATACCTTTCTGACCCCAAAAACACATTCGGATCCAGCGGTTGGATTCAAACCGAAGCAAACAAGCAGTGGGCACAGCAAAACCCCACAGTTGCTGGGTGGATTCGCAACTTTAAACTGAATCAGACGCAGCTCGGACAGCTGGAAAATGATATCAACACCGCGAGCTCGAAGCAAGCTGGTGTGCAGAAGTGGATCAAGGCCAATCAGTCGCTTGTGAACAGCTGGTTCAAATGACGGCAACTCAGAAAAGACGCCCGAAACTCTACGTGATGGACAATGGCCGTATGAGAATGGACAGCAACTGGTTGGTCGCGATGAACCATCCGGCGACTTCTCGCGAACCTGAGGTTGTCTCTAGATTAGTGGAAGTCCCGGTTTACACGGTGTTGATTGACCACCCAGAAGGAAAAATCCTGTTTGACTCGGCGTGCCACCCGCACGCGATGGGAGAAAACGGACGCTGGCCAAAGATGACGCAGGAAACCTTCGAGTGGCTGTCCGATGAAGCTTGTTATCTTCCGCACCGCCTTGAAGCTCTCGGTTTACGTCCCGCGGATATCCGGTATGTCGTGGCGTCACATTTGCATATGGATCACGCCGGTTGCCTGGAGATGTTTCCGAACGCGACCATCT
>JAKAXI010000182.1 GCA_021816665.1 Bacillota bacterium
TTGGCTAAGCGCTATGGGAATTCCAGTCGTCGCGATCGTTGGACGAGCCAACGTCGGGAAATCAACGCTGTTTAATCGCCTGATTGGTGATCGGGTGTCGATCGTCGAGGACCGTCCTGGCGTTACTCGGGACCGCATTTACGCGCGTTCCGATTGGAACGGTCGCGCGTTTCACCTGATTGATACAGGCGGTATCGAACTTGACGAATCAGATGAGTTGGTGAATTTAATCCGCGTGCAAGTTGAACTTGCCATTGATGAAGCTGATGTGATCGTCTTTCTCACCGATGGACGACAGGGATTGACTGACACGGACCGACACGTGGCAGACCTTTTGCGTAAATCCCACAAACCGGTCATCCTAGCGGTGAATAAACTTGACCACCCAAATCACCATGCTTTAGCGTACGAATTTTACGAGCTTGGGTTCTCAGAAGCGATAGTCCTCTCTGCTGAGCACGGCACGGGTACAGGTGATTTGTTGGACGCTGTGACGAAAAAGTTTGGACCGGAGACGACAGACGAAGAGGAAGACGACGCGATTCGCATCGCCCTCATCGGCCGTCCAAACGTCGGTAAGTCCTCACTCGTCAATGCGCTCCTTGGGGAATCCCGAGTCCTGGTCAGCCCCCAGGCGGGAACAACTCGCGACGCGATCGACACGCCGCTTGTGGTGGATGGGCAGAAGTTTGTCTTAATTGACACAGCCGGACTCAGACGGCGCGGTAAGGTGTACGAAGAAATTGAGAGGTACAGCGTACTGCGAGCAATGAGGGCGATTGAACGTGCTGATGTTGCATTTGTAGTGATTGACGGAGCCGCGGGGATCGCAGAACAGGACAAGCGAGTCGCCGGCTACGCGATTGACGCCGGACGTGCGATCGCGTTTTTGGTCAATAAATGGGATGCTGTTGAGAAGACCGACAAATCGACACATCAGTTCGAACAACAACTGCGCGCCCAATTTCCGTTCATGCGTTGGGCGCCCGTGCAGTTTGTCTCAGCGTTGACAAAGCAGCGAATCCACAAGATTCTTCCGCTCGCCAAAGAAGTAGCTGAAATGCACGCCTTGCGTATTCCGACAGCCACACTCAACGCCGTGATCCAAGATGCCGTGACAGCTGTTCCACCACCGTCTGACAAAGGAAGAAAACTGCGACTTTACTACGCCACACAAGTGTCTGTGAAACCGCCGACACTGGCTGTGTTTGTGAACGATGTGGAACTGATGCACTTTTCTTATGAGCGCTACATAGAGAATCAGCTTCGCACAGCTTTTGGCTTTGAAGGCACTCCTGTTCGATTGCTTGTGCGTCCCAGGTCATAGCTTGGGGGAGGATCGAGATGTACATTCTGCTGAGTATACTCCTGGCATATTTACTTGGCTCAATATCGACGAGTACTCTCATTACCCGTTGGCGTGCAAAAATTGACATCCGCGATGTCGGCAGTGGAAACGCTGGAGCAACGAATACACTGCGCGTCCTCGGTATACGCTGGGGACTGGTAGTTCTCACACTGGACGCCTGTAAAGGTGTGCTGGCGACGTTCCTAGCTATGGCGTTGGTCCACCACCAACCGTCGGTGTGGTTTGTCGCGGGTCTCGCCGTCGTAGCAGGCCACAATTGGCCAGTCTTCTTTGGCTTTCGCGGGGGCAAAGGAATCGCCACGACGATTGGCGTGTACTTGGTTTTACTCCCGATCCCGGCTCTTTTAGCAGGAGTAATCGCCATCCTGTTAATCGCAGTGACCCGCTATGTGTCTCTCGGAGCCCTGTCGTTTGTCATCCTTACTCCCGTGTTCTGTATCGCGCTCGGAAGACCTGTAACCATGATCCTGTTCACGGTCCTCATCGCTGCTTTGTCTGTCTACCGGCACCGCCAAAACATCGTGAGACTCGTTCGCGGTCAGGAGCACCGCGTCTTCAGTCGTCACCATGAGTTGTAAACCTACGTGTTGCGTTGCCGAGAAGCGGAGGGATGTCCCATGAAAGTAGCCATTTACGGGGCGGGCAGTTGGGGTACTGCCCTTGCGAGTGTGTTCGCCGCGAACGGGCATGACACTGTGCTGTGGGCGCGAAGCGACATCGTGTGCGACGAGATTAATCAACGACACACCAACCACCGCTATCTTCCAGATGCCCAAATACCTGGCCATTTGAAGGCTACAGTGGACCTAGACGTGGCAAGTAAAGACGCAGAACTATGCGTGTTGTGCGTTCCTTCCGCGGCTGTCAGTTCAATGGTCACGACCGTCGCGCCATTTCTGCCGCGGCAGGCCCTTATCGGGCACGCCATAAAAGGTTTTGACGCAGCGAGCAAACGGACGGTGAGTCAGGTACTTCTCGACGCTGTGTCAGATGCCAAACAGCGTTTGTTTGTCATTGCTGGGCCCAGCCACGCGGAAGAAGTTGTTGCGCGAATGCCAACAACTTTGGTGGTTGCAGGGTACGGCAGAGCAACCGCACAGGCCGCTCAAGACGCACTGATGAATCAGTACATGCGGGTGTACACAAACCCAGACGTGATAGGCGCAGAACTGGGAGGCGCCTTAAAAAACATCATTGCCCTGTCCGTGGGACTAGCCGATGGGCTTGGTTTCGGCGATAACGCAAAAGCAGCACTCATCACTCGTGGGCTAACCGAGATCGCCCGGCTCGGCGTCCGAATGGGTGCCTCTCTCCTTACATTTGCAGGCCTCGCTGGCATCGGTGACGTGTTTGTCACCTGTTCAAGCAGACACAGCAGAAACTTCCGCGCTGGTCGACTACTTGGGCAAGGTTATTCTTTACCGGACGCCTTAGATGCCGTAGGGATGGTAGTGGAAGGTGTCCCGACCACGCAAACGACGTTAACACTGTCGAAAGACTACGGTGTTGAGATGCCGATCACGAACGCGCTGGCAGGCGTGCTGTTCGAAGGTCAAGACCCGGTGAAAGCGGTAGAACAGCTCATGGGGCGAGCGAGAAGCCACGAAATCGAGGAAGTTGCGAGTGCCGATGTTGCACCGAAGTGGGAAATCGACTAGAAACTTTGCTACACTACAATCAGTCGTAGCTGAAAGGAGATCGGATTTGATGAGCGCAACACCAGAAGGACTGAAGTACTCGAAAGAACATGAATGGGTCAGGGTTGAGGGTAACCAGGCTGTGATTGGCATTACTGACTTTGCCCAGGACGAGCTTGGTGACATTGTGTTTGTTGAACTCCCGGCCGAGGGAGCTGAGTTACATGCGAATGAAACGTTCGGTACGGTTGAGTCCGTGAAGACGGTCTCTGACCTGTTTGCTCCTGTTTCCGGCAAGGTTGTAAGAGTTAACGGTGCGCTGGAAGACACCCCTGAACATGTGAACAGCAGCCCGTACGAGAACGGCTGGATGGTGGTCGTTGAAATGTCAAATCCGAGCGAACTCGAAGGCTTGCTGGATGCCAACGGGTATCGGGCGGAAACAGAAGCCTAACAGCCAAACAGTGGTTGACCGCTAAAAGACCTTCCCCATCTGGGGAAGGTCTTTTTCGTTCTAGTGTGTTTGCTCGGACATATATATGAACAGTGTCACAGACGGCTGTTCCTCCTTTGCATACCCCGGACTACCACGCATATACATGTACTGTCGTTTCCAGTTGGACAGTCATCTGGCCGTCGAGTCTATGGTGGTTGCCGGCTGGTCGGGGAGACACTGCAGGCGAAGTCCATCTGCGTCGGTCATTTTGAGGGAGGGAAAACCGTGGAAAAGTTCGACGTATTCAAAGACATCGCGGAACGCACGGGAGGCGACATTTACCTCGGTGTTGTAGGGCCTGTGCGAACCGGAAAATCTACTTTTATCAAGAAATTCATGGAACTCATCGTGCTTCCGAACATCAAGGACGAAGCAGACCGCGTCCGGGCAACGGATGAACTTCCTCAAAGTGCTGCTGGTCGCACAATCATGACAACTGAGCCAAAGTTCATCCCGAACCAGGCGGTCGAGATTGCTGTCGCTGAAGGGCTGGACGTAAACGTCCGGGTGGTAGACTGCGTAGGATATGCAGTTCGCGGGGCAAGGGGATATGAAGACGAGAGCGGTCCGCGAATGGTGACTACACCGTGGTTCGACGACCCAATTCCATTCCAGGAAGCCGCGGAAATCGGAACTCGGAAAGTCATTGCCGACCACTCCACGCTCGGCATTGTCGTTACGACGGACGGCAGTATTGCCGAAATTCCGCGCGAAGGATACGTGGATGCGGAAGAACGAGTTGTCGAAGAATTAAAGGAGCTCGGAAAGCCGTTCGTGATCGTCATCAACTCCACCAACCCTGAACATCCACGGGCGCAAGACCTGCGGACCGCCCTAGCAGAAAAATACGATGTCCCGTGCCTCGCGGTCTCATGCACAACGCTGACGACGCACGAAATTAACGCCGTGCTGCGTGAAGCGCTGTATGAGTTTCCTGTAAAGGAAGTCAACGTCAATCTTCCAAACTGGGTTATGGTACTGGACGATGAGCATTGGCTTCGCCAAGAGTTCCAAACTTGTGTCAGGGATACCATCCAGGACATCCGGCGCATCCGTGACATCGACCGCGTCGTCGCCAGTTTCTCAACCTATGAGTTCATCTCGCAGGCTGGTCTGTCACACATGGATATGGGTAAAGGCATCGCTGTCATTGATTTGGCTGCGCCAGACAGCTTATACGACCAGGTCCTCACAGAAGTCGTTGGCGTTCAAATCACTGGAAGAGATCAGCTTTTGCGCATGATGAAAGATTTCGTACACGCGAAGCGCGAATACGACAAAGTGGCAGAGGCCCTGCGCATGGTCAAACTGACTGGTTACGGGGTCGCTCCGCCGGCGCTGGAGGAAATGACGCTCGATGAGCCGGAATTAATTCGTCAGGGCTCACGCTTTGGTGTCCGTTTGAAGGCCACCGCACCTTCGATTCACATGATCCGCG
>JAKAXI010000183.1 GCA_021816665.1 Bacillota bacterium
CAAAGGACACAGTCAGTTACTAGCGAAGGGCAGTGCAATTTGGCGCTGCACGGAGTCCGGGGGCCGGAGTGATGTTGTTCGCGGTTGGCAAAGTGAGAGTTTCGAAACAGGTGTTGGAAGATGAGGCGATCCCCGTTCCGGACATTGTGAATGCCTTTGGACGATACATCCGAGGAGACTGGGGAGACCTTGCGACTGACCAAGGGATCGCTAACGACGTCGCTCTAACTTCTGGTGAGCCAATCGTGGCGCACTACCACCTGGTCCAAGGCAAGGCATTGGTCATGACAACTACAGCAGGGGAAACCGTCATTGGTGAATCCGAAGAAGCCTGTGGTGTGAGACCACAAAGGTGTTCAGGGAGCCGAGGTTGCAGGACTAAGGGTTAACGACGCCGTGCAAACGACCGTAATAACCTTCGCGGTGTGCACTACCTACGTACGATGAAAAGGGGTGAAGCGGAATTTGTTCGTCCTTCGGTGGTATGATAACCACTAGGCATCTTTACGCCCGCCGAGACAGCTCCACAGCTGCCTTTACGCGCCTCGATCGGCTACAGAGATAATCAAGGAGGAGAGAACATGGACTGGTATGAGCGATTGGCGAACTACTTTCCCGAGCACGAGATGAAACATCCCGGACAGCTTCGCGATCTGCTCGATCACCACGAAGCCTACCGGAAACTGGAGAGCCCAGAGTTTGTCGTCACGTATGCAGAGTTCGCGGATTTTCTGTTTATCGACTACCTGCTGGTGAATTCTCAGACCAGAGGCAAGGGAACCGGCAGTCGCCTGTTGGACCGCTTCAAACAACGTGGAAAGACGCTGATTGTGGAGGTCGAACCGCCCGACACCGAGGACTCTGACACGCTTGGTCGTGTGCGGTTTTACGAAAGAAACGGGTTTAAACGAGCCGAGCGAATAACGTATACGCGGTCGGACGAGGACGGCGAGCCGTACACGATGGACGTCTACTACTGGAGTCCGAGTGAAGTGGCGGAAAAGTCCGTCTTGCACAACATGAAGACGATCTGCCGCGAGATCCACAACTTCCGCTCAGAGAAGTACTATGGACGTCTGCTCGCAGACCCGGAAGAAGTGCTTGACTGGGAGAGTTAGCGCAGTGCGCGGGCACTGACTGCGAGGAGTTGGTGTTCGCGATAAAATTCTTCAGCTAACGGAACTATGGTGTAGCCGGCCAAACGTGTGCCCTCGAACTCACACTTGTGCTCGTAACACGACTGATCGCGAAGCATTTGAGTGAGGAAACGAGACACGTGTGCCGGGACACCGTGGTTGTCCGGGTGCAAGACCCAGTCAATTGGCTTCCACTCTAAAAGGCCTTCTCTTGTCTGTGTCACACCAAGCCACGGCGTCGGGGGTTCAACCTCTGACATGAAGGCGTACATACCCGCTCGTTCGGCTCCGCTATTGTTCCAAGTGACAATACCTGAAAAGTCTGCCTTCTCAAGGTGCAGTCCTGTCTCCTCGTAAACCTCGCGCAGCACTCCGTCTAGAGGCGTTTCCGTCGGTTCCAACTTGCCGCCAACGCCGTTCCACAGCCCCATGTTCGGTGCCCGGTTGCGGTTTAGCATCAGGACGTTATCGCCGCAACGTATAAAGCAGATTGTATACCGTAGCAGGTGTCCCACCCTGTGCACCCCGTTTCGCCTACTGATGCTAGCGTACAATGAATTCGCAAGGTGGACAAGGGGTCCGCTGGGACAGATGCAGCACCACCTGTTGGCGGTGTCAACTGACAGAATTGCGTCATAAACTGTCGCGCGCCCAATAACGTCGCGGGGAATTGGCGTGCCGTGTAGACCGTCGTCCGCACGCGCCGATTTCCCATTGACGAGTGGAACGCGATTGGGTAGACTTAAGAAAACCTAAACCACATTAAACAACTCGGAATAGGTGGTGTTATTGGTGAGCGAAGTTCTTGAGAGCACCGTGACACAGGCAGAGATCGAGCACTTGGCCAATACACTTGAGGGGGCTGACCCACTCGAGATTTTACGGGTGATCAAGGAGCGAGTACCGAACGTTGCTCTGGCGTGCAGCTTCGGTTCGGAAGATATGGCACTTATCGACATGTGGATGAAAGTAGACCCGGAGGGCTCAGTGTTCTATATTGATACCGATGTCCTGTTTTCGGAAACCTACGCACTGCGCGACCGCACAGTCGCGAAGTACGGGTTGCCGAACTTGATTCAGGTGAATTCGCGCCTGAGCCTTGCGGACCAAGCACAACAGTATGGCGACAAACTGTGGGCACGTGATCCGAACGAGTGCTGCTTCCTTCGCAAAGTAGAACCGCTCGAGCGTGCACTTGCTTCGTTTGACGGGTGGATCACGGGGATTCGCCGTGATCAGGCGCCGACACGTGCGAATGCAAAGGTTGTCGAATGGGACCAAAAGTTCAGGCTCGTCAAAGTGAACCCGCTCGCCTCTTGGACCTCCGACGACGTGTGGGACTATATCCGCGCAAACGACGTCCCATACAACCCGCTGCACGACCAAGGATATCCGAGCATTGGCTGCATGCACTGCACAAAACCAGTAAAGCCAGGTGAGGATCCACGCAGCGGACGTTGGGCTGGTTTTGAGAAGACAGAGTGCGGCTTGCATAAGTAAGGGCGAACTCGTCTGATCTGAATCGAATGCTTAAAGTGAAACCACTGATGAACGGCGCACACCGCACCATTCGTGAGACTGCGCTGTGATTACAAAGGAGGACGTTGTTTTGGCAGGGTTGTCTACACCGCACGGAGGTACACTGATTAACCGCTGGGTGACCGGTTCTGAGGCGAAAGAGAAGTTGCAGGAAGCCGAACAGTGGACAAAACTCCCGATCTCTGCGTGGACGTTGTCCGACTTGGAACTTATTGGTATTGGGGCATTTTCACCCCTGACGGGGTTCATGACCAAAGCCGAGTGGGAGAGCGTCCTCGACACGATGCGGCTGCCGTCTGGTGCCGTGTGGTCTGTGCCAATCGTTTTGCCGGTCACTGAAGAGACCGCAAAGACGTTGTCAGTCGGACAAAATGTGGCGCTGGTGGCGGAGAACGGCGAGGTCTACGGGACGATCGAGGTGACGGAGGTATTCGAAGGCGACCCTGAGCGGGAGTCTGCGGCGACCTTTGGCACGACGGAACTGGAGCACCCAGGTGTCGCTCGCGTTTTCGCCCGGGAACCGTGGTGCGTGGCTGGGCCGATCACGCTGTTGCGCCGTCAGCAGCATGAGCTGTTCCCGGAAACCTATTACGACCCTGCGCAGACGCGCGAGATCTTCCGCGGTAACGGCTGGAAGACGGTAGTCGGTTTTCAGACGCGCAACCCCGTGCACCGCGCACACGAGTACATCCAGAAGTGCGCGCTGGAGACAGTAGACGCGCTGTTTCTCAACCCGCTCGTCGGTCAAACCAAGTCTGACGACATTCCGGCGGACGTGCGCATGAAGAGTTATAAGGTGCTGCTCGACAAGTACTACCCGAAAGACCGCGTCTTCTTCGCGGCTTACCCCGCCGCAATGCGGTACGCCGGACCGCGCGAAGCGATTTTCCACGCGATGGTGCGCAAGAATTTTGGCTGCACCCACTTCATCGTCGGCCGTGACCACGCCGGTGTTGGCAGTTACTACGGCACGTACGATGCGCAAAAGATCTTCTCCAACTTTACTCCGGAAGAACTCGGGATCCAGCCGATGTTCTTTGAGAACAGCTTCTATTGTGAAAAGTGTGACGGTATGGCGTCTGAGAAGACCTGCCCGCACAGCAACGAAGACCGCTACATCCTGTCGGGCACGAAGGTGAGAGCCATCCTGCGCAGCGGTGAGAGGCCATCTCCGAAGTTTACCCGCCCGGAGGTCGCGGACGTCCTCGTGGCCGGCCTCGCGGAGGTGAAGCCTGTTGAGTCCTAAGAGCGAAACCGGTCGTGTCGACGCGGTACGACGGACTTCAAGTAACGCGCTCGAGACTCAAGCAGGCGGTGCATATGCACCGCCTGTGCCATTCCTGGCAGAGTCAAAACTGGAAACGATCAAGCGCAACAGTCGCCAACTGCGAGGCACGATTGCCGAGGCTCTTGAGGACGGGTCGCCCCGATTTGAAGAGGACAATATCCAGGTACTCAAGTTCCACGGGGTGTACCAGCAGGACGACCGCGACTTGCGCGCACAGATGCGCAAGGAAGGCAAAGGCAAAGCGTACAGCATGATGGTTCGGGCGCGCATTCCAGGCGGGAAGCTCACGGCTGAGCAGTACCTGGTGTTCGACCGGATCTCGGACGTCTACGGTGGCGGTTCCTTGCGCATCACGACACGCCAGACCTTCCAGCTGCACGGGATCGTAAAGGGCAACCTGAAGTCGACCATCGCCGACATTCACAGTGCTCTCCTCACTACGCTTGGCGGTTGTGGAGACCAAGTGCGCAACATCATCACTTGCCCAGAGCCTGTCGACGATCTCTACCATCGACAGATGCAAAGCGACCTCGACGCGCTCGTCGACCGCTTTGGGGCAAAGACCAACGCGTACCACGAGATCTGGCTGGACGACGAGAAGGTTACACCAGTCGTGGAGGAAGAGCCCCTCTATGGAGAGGTTTACTTGCCGCGCAAGTTCAAGTTTGCTATTGCGCCGGAAGGCGATAACTGCATCGATGTCTACGCCAACGACATCGGGCTTGTTGCGCACAGGCGGGGGGATGAAGTAGAGGGTTACAGCGTCCTGGTTGGGGGCGGAATGGGCCGGACTGCGAGTGTCAAAGAGACGTATCCGCGCCTCGCCACACCGCTGATGTTTGTCACCCGCGAAGAGCTTGTCGAGACTTGTACGGCGATTGTCAGCATTCAACGCGACTATGGCAATCGGTCCGAGCGGCGTTTTGCGCGCTTCAAATACCTGCTGGACGCGAAAGGCATGGACTGGTTCATCGCAG
>JAKAXI010000184.1 GCA_021816665.1 Bacillota bacterium
CCAGTCGAGCCTGACAGTCTTCGCAGAGCTCGTCTTTGTACGGTGTCAACGCTGCGATCATCCGCTCTCGGTGCTGCGGCCGACACACGCTGCACCCGACACTGTTCAGTTCAACGTGCAGATCTGTCAATCCGAGGCTGGCGAGTACGTCAAGATTCAACGCGATGACTTCTGCGTCGACACTTGGCACATCGGAGCCGAGCACCTCACAGCCGTACTGGTAGAACTGTCGTTCACGCCCCTTTTGCGGCTTTTCATAGCGGAACATCGGGCCAATGTAGTAGAGCTTTGTCACACCGGGCTCACCGTACAGCTTGTTTTCCACATAGGCACGCACAACACCAGCGGTCCCTTCCGGACGCAAAGTAATACTGCGGTCGCCACGGTCGACGAAGGTGTACATCTCTTTGGAGACGATGTCGGTTGTCTCTCCAACTCCGCGGGCAAACAGTTCCGTGTGTTCAAAGATCGGTGTTCGGATCTCGCCGTAGTGATAGTTCCGAAAAGTACTCCGCATGGACTCCTCAACGGCTTGCCACTTTGCCGTTTCAGCTGGAAGAATGTCCGAAGTACCACGTGGACGCTGTGTCAACATAATGGTTTCCTCCTGTGTGATCGACAGACGAGACAAAAGTAAAAAACGCCCCTCGTCACGCCGACAAAGTCGGCAGGGACGAAAGGCGTAGTTTCCGCGGTGCCACCCTGGTTGAGCTGTGTACGAAACACAACTCCGCTTGGCGCGCGTAACGGGCGCGACACGCCCGTGCTTGGGAGCCGATCATCGTGCAGGTTACACACGGCTCGTTGACACGGGTTCCTTCGAGGTGTCATTCCTGCGCAGTCGTGCGAACCCACTTGCAGCCTCGGTGGGTCTCTCTGTACGCCACACACGCAGTACTCGTCCTCTGCATTGAATCGTTACTCTGAAATTGCCGTAATTATACGAAGCCCGAGCGTGACTGTCAAGACACGGATACGAAGCGGGGAACATGGTCGCTGGTGAACTTCACAAAGTGAGATCAGTTGCGCTGAAGTTTTCGCCGCAGTCGCTCCACGTCAGCACGTCCAAGGTCGAAGGATGCGGCTAATTCCACATCCGATAGCCACCTCGCCTGTTGGATGAATTCGTGAAAGTCAATTTGCAGCGCCTGTTGTGACAGTGACCCGCGGTTCGTCTCGTACTCACTCTGACGCAAGAGTATGTCCTCCTGTCTGCTCGGGCTGGGGTTGACAGTGTCCTAAAAGCAGTCGTAGTCTACCTTGCCCGTCGCTCACGCATACATGTTGTGCGGTCCCGACATCTTCCCTGTGCCGTGAGGACTGGATTCGCCGGTCCTCGCGTGCGAGAATGAGCACGGAAGAATGGAGAAGAGACGGAGGAATGAACGTGAATCGTGAACACGAGTTGGCACCCTTGGATAATACTCAGTCCCGACTGTGGCACAACCGCGCACAAAACGTGATCCTCGGTGGCGTCAACAGCCCGTCGCGGTCGTTTAAGTCAGTTGGCGGCGGCACACCCGTTGTGATGAAACACGCTGCCGGGTCGCGCTTCACCGACGTTGATGGCAATACCTATATCGACTACCTCGCTGCCTACGGGCCGCTTGTGCTCGGTCACGCGCACCCAAAAGTCATGGCTGCCATTCGCGAGGCCACCGAAGACGGCATCTTGTATGGAACGCCAACTCCGTGGGAGGTGGAATTTGCAGAGGCGCTGCGCGGTGCAGTCCCCGACCTTGAGCGCGTGCGGTTTGTCAACTCGGGAACCGAGGCCGTGATGACAACAATCCGTGTCGCGAGGGGCGTGACAGGCAGAACAAAGGTCATCAAGTTCGCAGGTTGCTATCATGGTCACTCGGACCTGATGCTGGTCGCGGCAGGGTCGGGCCCGTCATCGATGGGCGTTCCGGACAGCGCCGGTGTGACGCAGGCAACGGCAAACGAGGTGATCACGGTCCCTTTCAACGACCTTGCTGCACTACAGACAGCCCTCGACGTTCACGGCGACGATGTCGCAGCCGTTCTTGTTGAGCCTATCGTCGGAAATTTTGGCATGGTCGCACCATCGGACCAAAACTACCTGCGTGACGTGATCGAACGAGCCCATGCAAAGGGCAGCCTGGTGATCTTTGACGAGGTGATCACCGGCTTTCGCTTTCACTATGGGACGGCCGCGCAACTGTACGACGTCCACCCCGACCTGTACGCGCTTGGGAAGATTATCGGCGGCGGTCTACCGATTGGTGCATACGGAGGCAACAAAGACCTGATGGAACGCGTGGCCCCCCTTGGCCCCGTGTATCAGGCGGGAACGATGGCAGGCAACCCAGCGTCCATGCGCGCAGGTCTGGCGACTTTGGAAGTCTTGCGCAATCCGGATGTGTACACCCGCATGGACCACCTCGCCGGACGGCTCGTACTCGCGATTGAAGCTGCGGCGAAAGCAGCCTCGGAACCGATTACTGTCAACCGCATCGGCGGAGCGTTCACCATCTTCTTTGGCGCCCACCCGGTTTACAACTACGAAGACGCACAGCGGACAAGCAGTGAACGGTTCGCAGCGTTCTTTCGCAGTCTGCTGAAGCGGCGCATCCACACCGCGCCGTCCAAGTACGAAGCGTGGTTTGTGTCAACCGAACACACCAAAGAGGACATAGACGAGACAATCGAGGCGGTGAGAGCAAGCTTTCTCGAAATCGCGGAGACGAGACCTCGGTCATAAGTTTCACGCGTTTCCAGCAGATGAGGCTGTCCATCTGGCAAGAAAGCGCCAGTCGGACAGCCTCATTGAACACTCATCACTCACACAGTGCTAGTCCCACGGGATCCGCGCCTTAGAGCACGTCAGCTAACTGCGCAACCAAGTCGTTCTTCGGGCGGTAGCCCACCAATTGTTTCACGACTTTGCCACTCTTGAACAGAATCAGCGTCGGGATACTCATCACCCCGTACTGCTGTGCAGTTGCAGGGTTCTCGTCCACGTCGAGTCTGCCAATGGTGAGTTTATCGCCGTGTTCGTCCGACAATTCCTCAAGGACGGGCGCCAACATTTTGCATGGGCCGCACCAGGTAGCCCAGAAATCAATGAGCACTGGTTTTTCGGATTGGATCACGGACGCGAAGTCGTTGTCTGTCACTGTTTGCGTAGCCATTGGACCTACCTCCTTCGTCGTATGCTGCACTAATCATTGTAACACACAGCTAACCGCAGCCGCATAGGCGGACTCACAACGGGTTCCATCTTGTCGCCTGCAACCGAAGACCTTGAACTCGACACACGATTACACGCTGCGATAACTCAGCCCAGTCCTCAGAGACAGGAAGAACGCGACTCCGACCACTACGGCGCTGATCCAGTACAGTGAAGTCAGCTGGTACCTTGCAGCCACGAGTTGCAGAGGCAGTATCCAGTACAACAGGGAAGTTGCGAAAAACACACCCACCGATAGTTTCCCAGACAGGCGATACAGGCCAAAGATCATCGCAGCCGCACACAGGGTTAAGCCCCCCGTGATCATGGCCTGCGGGTTCAACTTCCACGGCGTCAGCCAGATGCCAAGCGCGGGGACTAGCGTGCTTTGAAAGACCATTGCGCCACTGATGTTGCCAAACGCCAGGCCGTCCTTGCCCTGACGGATCCACACCACGCTATTGAACGTCTCCGGCAGTTCTGTCGCGAGCGGAATGAGCAGCGCCGACAGCACAAAGGCTGGGATGGCAAAGTTCATGGCAAGTTGCTCAACACCCTTGGTGAGCAACTGGGCACCACCCATGATGGTCCCTAAGGAGATTGCCAACTGAAGGACAACAGCCCACCCGGAAGGTTCTTCCTTTCGCCACTGCAGGTACAGGGGATTCAGGTGTTCGGCTTCGTCTGCAGTACTTTGCTTGTCGCGAATGGCAAACACCACAAACACGATGTAGAGTCCGGCCAGCACAAACGGTGCCACGCTGTGCAGCCATCGCGACTGTACAGCACCAGTCATCACTGTGACCGCGTACGCGAGTAAAAAAAACGACATATCACGGGAAAAACCACGTTTGTCTACAGCCAACTCATTGCCAAGGTCCGGTCTGCGCGCTGTCAAAAGAGCGATCGCAATGATCAGCGAACCGAGCGTAGCCAATAAAAAGGGAGCGCCAAGAATGCCCCCGATACCGACCTCTGTCGCATCTTTCGCGCCGTTGCCGAACAAGATGGCCGTGACTGGGACAGCCGTCTCCGGCATTGCGGTGCCGATCGCCGCGAGCACGCTGCCCACTGCGCCTTGTCCAAGATTCAGTTTGCGCCCGAGCCACTCCACTGCATTTGTAAACATTTCTGCGCCAAACAGAATCATCGCCAAGGCAAAGAACAGGCTTACGGCTATCCGCATCGCGCCACCCCCAGTCGCGTCGTGTGCATTCACTCGCTTGGCACGCTCGATAGACTGTACGTTTCTGCTCGTCCGAATATGACCAGGAGTCGTTAAGGCAAGGGCAATGCGTCGGTGGATCAAAAAAGCGCCGACTCTCGTCAGCGCGTTGCGCACTAGTTAGGACCACTTCACGAATCGGTGGACGCCGACCGAACGGGTCCAAGCAGACGCTTTGTCATCTGTTCTAAGTCGGCCTGTTTATCTACAAACAAGGCCAGCCAAACGTCCTCCACAGGGGTGAGGAACCAGACCTTTCCTTCCTCGCCAACAACGGAGGTTTCCATGACAGTCGTGAGTCCAACCTGACGGCGAAGTTTCTCAACGCTGCGCTTATAGGTTCTCAAGACATCGACAAAGTCGTCCTCATAGTCCCTGTCAGACGCACCCACCGAGTTGTTATGAAACGCAATCCAACCGACCACGGAAGGGTCTTCGTGAAGTCGGTAAAACGACTCCACCCAAGTCTTCTCTTCAAACGATGGCGCGACGAAGGTGTTCATGCGA
>JAKAXI010000185.1 GCA_021816665.1 Bacillota bacterium
ACTTCAATGGCATCTGAGTTAGCAAACGGCGCGGGTTGAACGTTCTTCACATCTGCGGCGGCAACGCGCAGCACCGCGAGGTCAGTATACGGGTCGGTTCCAACTACGGATGCGTGGATGTGCTTGCCGGAAGCCAGCACAAGTTCCACTTTGCTCGCTCCCTCGACGACGTGGTTGTTCGTCACCACGAAGCCGTTGCGGCCGTTCTTCCAGAACAGCACACCGGTCCCTACACCAGCGGGTTGAAGCTTCGTGCGCTGTGTAAAGAAGTCCGAAACCGCCGCGTAGTTGACCACACCGAACACAGCTGGACTAACCTGTCGGACAGCTTGGACGATCCCGTCGCTCCCTCGCAGCCGCAGGCTACCCACAGGCAGGGTGTTTTGGGCCGACGGGGCACCCTGACCAAACGCCCCAGTCGATGCAAACGCGGTTGAGCCGTGGCTCGTCAGTGCCGGCATCGCCGCGAGCGTTACACCGGAGCCAGCCAGTGCGGAGAAGACCACCACGCCGACCAGGTGCATGGAGGGAAGAGCACGGAATCTCCTTGTCCTCCAATTTTCACGTTTTTCACGTTCACGATAAAAGCCCATCGGGCGTCAACTCCTTCCCATGAAAACCAGACATAGTGTTTCCCAAAAGTTCGTCTGAATACACAGGAAGGCGGTTCGCAGGCATGAAACCGACTCGTTGGCGGGTATAGACATTGCTTACACAAGCATGGAAACCAGGATACCCGGCGGTTAGACGCCAGCTAAGTTGCGAAAAGCTGTCGCGGCGGCGCGACTGGTGCGGTGAAGCGAGACTTGTTCAAGATACGTCTCGCGAATCTCGCGGAGTACCGAGGAGACCGTCAGTTCTGCGAGGTCAGGCTGGTTGTTTTCTTCACTTAGATGCGCCAGGTATACATCCACTTCTTCGTTTCCCAGTAAATCTGCGAGCGCGATCGCGGAGTCGGTGTTGGACAAGTGCCCCTTGTCACTGAGGATGCGGCGCTTAACACTCCACGGGTAACGCCCTGCCCGGAGCATATCGACGTCGTGGTTCGCTTCCAGTACATAACTCTGACACCCAGCGATAACCGACTTGATGTGGTCAGTCATGTAGCCGAGATCCGTGACAACCGCAAGCGACTGCCGGTCGCAGTCAAAGCGGTACGCGACAGGTTCCTCTGCGTCGTGGGAGACAGTGAACGGTGTGACGGTAATGTCGCCGATCACAATCCGAGTGTCAGCGACGACGCGATTCCAGCGCCGTGCAGCCGTTTCGTCGCGAAACTCGTCCACAATCTGCGACCAAGTGCCTTCGGTCGCATAAATGGGCGCCGCCTGAGCCTGTTTCGCGACTTGCCGGACCCCGCGGACGTGGTCAATGTGCTCATGTGTGAGCAGAACGGCGTCGAGGTCTAGAATGCTGCGACCTGCCGCCTCCTTTAGGCGCAAGCCGATCTGCTTACCGCTGATCCCCGCGTCGAGAAGAATTTTTGTCATGTCAGACTCTATGTAGACCGCATTGCCGCTGCTACCGCTCGCCAGAACGCTAAAACGCAAAAGTGACACCCTCTCATCAGGAAGAAGCGGTCTCCACTTCGCCGCTGAACGCGTTGATGTAATAAACCGTGCTACCGGACACGATGCGCCAAACCGGAAACCAGTAGTTAGAAGTAGCCGTCTCACTACCCGTGGTATCGACCTTCTGGGCGTAGCCCAAAGTAATACTGTCTATTTTATTATCCGGCCCGATCGTAGATTTGTCCATCGACTGTGCCAGACTGTCGAGAGCGTCAAGTGCTGTGATCACGGGCTTCGCCTTGTCTGCAGGCGTAATGTGAACGAGTTCAGTCTGCATGTATCCATACAGGTGTGTCACATCAACCGTGCTATCCACGGTTGCGTCAAAAATCGGAAAACCGTTATACACTTCGTCAAAGATCTTTGTACCTGGGCCAGAGAGGATCGGATCCAGATGGTAGAGGGACCCGTTGTCCACCCAGTTGAGAACTTGCCCTGGATTGCCTTGGTGCAGGGGCTGGGGCACGGTGTAGCTGACTTGCCACGTTCCATTGCCGAGAAGCTTGACGCTTCCGGGAGCGCCTTGTGCAGTGCCTGCAGCCGTATTCTGGCGAAGCGCCGAAGCACTTTTAGGGAACGCCTCCCCAACGAGGTTCGACAATTTGGGCTTTGCAAACGTCGCCTGCAGTGTGGACAGGTTCGGCGCTGACGACGGGACTGAAGCGTCGAGACTGAAACCGTGATCGGCAAGAAGAGTCTTAGTGTTCGCAAGCAGGTCCGCATAAGGCTCGGTGTAGCTCTGCATCTCCTGGCGGTTTTGTACGAGCTGCCAACCGAGGAATAGGTCGAGCAGGGAGAAACTCACAATCAGCCACGTTTTTGTCGTCTCCCAGTTCACGATGCACTCCCTCCTGACAGCACTTGCCCTGTCACTGCGTCGATGCGCAAAACCTCTTGACCAGCGTGCGTGATCTCAAAGACAGGCTCAATCAGAACAGAATTGGCAGACTGTGGTTCCGCCTCACAGGTCAGCGAAACCTTAATTGACGGCAACAGGGCCTGTGGGACCATGGCGTCGATGATGTCCATTGTCGCAGTCGCAGAGAGGGTCTTGACCGCCGTCGTGCTCTGTAGTGTACCGAGTTCAGTCAGCGGCCGCTCGTAGCCGACAGGGTTACCGTCCAGCCAGTCGATCGTGTAGTTGCCAAGCGTACCAAGCAGTTCCAGCCCGCCGATGTACGGGCGGAAGCTGTACGTATCAGCTAACAGCACAGGGCTCGTTGCCGCGTTTTTCAGAACGATCGACTGACTCTGTGTCCCGCCGTGAGTTTGGAGGTAAGAGACGATAGCGCGCAGATTGCTCGTCGTCGTGTTTGAGGTTGTAGCGTTCGGGTCAGAAAACTGAAGTGTCCCCGACGTCTCGTTCCACTGCACGGCTCGGCTGCCGTCGGTCCAGATGACGGTTTGGTTTGGCCCGCTAACTCGGGTAATCACTTGCGGGTTGACAAAGAATGAACGCACAAGCGGCAGAACCTGAGGGCTCGATGTAGACCAGATTTGACGCTCGACCGGGAACGGAGCAACAGGCAGATAAGAGTCCTCGCCGACCCGCTGCCAGGGTTCATTGCGAACTTCGCTCGTCACTCCGGCCTCAAAACTTTGCGCGGACAAATCCGTCACTCCGGTGGTCTCGCCATTGTTGGTCAGAACCGTCAAAAACACCTGATTTGATGCCGGCGGCACCGCCAACCACAACCTGCTGACAGTCGCGCCAGCGGGCAATGTCGGGGCATTAGGGACGTACGCCAACAAGAGCGAGCGGCTGAGCGGTGTGCCAAACTGGACCTCGACTCCGGTCCCTTCTGCGGCTTGGTACGTGCTAATGGAGTGCTGTTTTGAGACAGAAGTCTTCTGGAGCCACGTGAGCACTGTGTCGTACGGTGCCGAGCCTGGCAGACCGACGCTGTATTTGATTGGCCTCCCAGCCTGGTAGACCACGCGCACGGGTCTGGTTACCTGCTTGAGGTTCGGGTTTGCCACAGGTCTGAGCCCTAATGGACCTGTGAACGGCGCCACAGAGGGAGTCGACCACAGGCCGTGCCAGAGTTCAAAGCTGAGAACGATACTGAGTAGAACGAGCAGGCCTAGAGCCACTGTCTTTGCTCTCGACAGTATCATTGCGACACCTCCCTTCGCGGCAGTTCTACCGTGACTGTCGTCCCGACGTTGAGCTCACTCGAAATGCGCACGCGTCCACTGTGCAGTTCCGCGATCTCCCGCACGAGCGCGAGACCAAGCCCGCTACCCCCGCGGCGGCGCGACCGGGCCTTGTCGACACGAAAGAAGCGTTCAAAAACATGTGGCAAGTCCTCAGCGGGAATGCCCATGCCCGTGTCAGCGACGTTCACTTCAACTACCATTCTGTGGGTGACGGCTGAGAGTGTAATGCGCCCCCCTGACGCCGTGTACTTAAGGGCGTTGCCGAGGAGATTGTCAAGTACGCGGTCGAGCATGTCGCGGTCGCCGCGGATGACCGCGTCCGTTTTTCCTTGTACTTCAAGGTTGACACCGAGGCTTGCCGCTTGCAACTGGAACCGGTCCACTGCGGAAGTAAGCCAGTCGCTGACTCCAATGTCCGACCAGCGGATTGGTGTCTGGCGGCTGTCGAGACCAGACAGGTGCAGCAAGTCCTGGGTCAATCGCACCATACGGTCTGTCTCCCGCTCAATCACGCTAAGAAATTCGCGCTGTGTGTTGGCGTCTGCGCCCTGGTTGTCGAGCAAGACCTCGAGATAAGACTTGATACTCGTCAGTGGCGTCCGCAGCTCGTGGGAAACGTTGGAGACAAAGTCGCGGCGTGCCTGATTGAGCTTCTCCTGCTCTGTGACGTCGCGGATCAGCGCGACGTAGCCATCCACCTGTCCATCTTGGCGCATTGGCGTCAGGTGCACGTGCATCAGGTTGTCCCCAATGGCGCGGACAAACGTACCTTCGGTTGAGTCTGAACTTGCGTGATCGCGGACACCGAGCAGGTCTGCAACCGTCTGTGTCTGGTCATCCGGGTTGGTGAGGAGCCTGTCGGCAGCGTCGTTGACAAACACAGGTTTGCGGTTGGCGTCAAGAACGACAACTCCTTCCCCCATGTACGTGATCACAGCCTGGAGTCGATCGCGTTCCCTGGCATTCGCCGCCAGTGCCTCCGCAAGTTTTTCGGCCAAGTCGTTAATGGCCGTTGAAAGCTCGCCGAACTCGTCGTTGCTGTTGACTGCGACGCGTCGTGTAAAGTCGCCTGCTGCCATGTGGCGCGCTTGCCGGGTCACTTCCACGACGGGGCGCGCGATGGTCTGAGCGAGGATAACAGACAAGGCTGCGGTTAAGAGCAACGCGACGA
>JAKAXI010000186.1 GCA_021816665.1 Bacillota bacterium
CCCGCTTCGCGGAAACTATCGTAGTCTCACAAGGCCTACCGAACCCGCTTCGCGGAAACTATCGCAGTCTCACAAGGCCTCCCCAATCCGCCTCGTCAATCTCTCCTCCCGATCCGCAACAGGGGGATCGCGATGAAGATTGCGATCACAGCCAACACGATACCTACAGCCAAAGGCGGCGACACATTTTGAGCATATTGGAAGTGACGCCAAGGGGCCGACACCGGGATCATGAGGATCGCGGCAATGAACCCGACGATGAGGGAAAAGACGTTCAGCGCAATTCGCCCGTTCCTTCCCGATACGCGGTAGCCGGGGCGCTTCGTCAAATCATGGGCTACCAGGCGTGGTACTTTGCGGAAATGGGCGAACACATGGACGGCGACAAGCGGGATCCACAAAGCGACACTAGCTGCGTGGATGTCAAAGAAAAGCCCCATCCGGGTTGGGCCTAAAATCACCAGTGCAAAGCCACTGGCAAATACAAGTACGGTCAGAAGAACCATAAACGGAGCGACAAGGCGAAGCAACCAATGCGGCGGTCCCTTCTCGACAAACACAGGCGAACCGGTGTAGTAACGAGCAAAACGATACCCAGTACTCAACATTTTCACGGTGAGTGGGCCGGCCAAAACGATGCCGAGGAAGATGTGCACGGACAGCAAACTGTGTAATTTGGCTGTGACGACGAGTTCGACCAAGAGCAACACAAACAGTGCCAGACCTGCCATAGCAGTCAGCCGTTCGTTGCGCAAAATGGGCAAATGTTTACGGCTGCGAGTCGCCCGACGTGTATACCTTTGTTCGAAATCGATCAATCCGCTTCGCTCCACTCTCTCTATCGGTGTTGGTGTTTTGTCGTATGGAGAATACCACGCCTAAGTCCAAGAAAAATTGAAAGGTCGTTGAGAACTTGTGGTGATTTCTTGAAGGTTGATCGTATAGCAGTTCATGGCCATGCAGACAATATCCGCTAGACATACGCGGGAGGACGTTCGTGGCTTACCTATTTGTTGCGGCATCGATTGTTTGTTTTTGGGGCATCGTGATCGCGATGCCGAAACGTCTACCTTGGTCTGAGCAGTACGCCTGCGCTCTGTTTGCGCTTCTATTTAATATCCTCGTCGACATGTTCTTTGACGTTGGTTATAACTTTTACGGTTACTTTAGCAAAGGAGCTGATTGGCAGACACTGATTTTCCTGTTCGGGGTGTTTCCGCCGCTCAGTATGATTTTTCTCAACTTCTACCCAGAGCACCGCCGATGGTTTGCGAAGGTGTTGTACGTGCTGATGTGGGTCGGGATCTCAGTTTTCTATGAATGGCTGTCCCTGACATCTGGCTTGCTTTACTACAATCAGTGGAGACTTTGGTATTCGGCAGTGATGTACCCGGCGATTCTTGTTGTTGCGCTAGTCAATTTGCACGTCATTCGTACAATCAGACGCCGCGAGGCTCACTGAACCGCCGCGGCGCCTTTTGTTCAAGCCACCGCGCTTAGTCGATCGGCTTCAGGTTTGCCACAATTTCATCGCGCCGTGGTTCGAGAAAGGGCGCTAATACAATTTTCTCGCCGAGCTTGTCGATGTCCTCGTCGACGCCAAAGCCAGGTTCGTCGGTCGCGATCTCGAATAAGATCCCGTTTGGCTCCCGGAAGTAGATGCTCTGAAACCAGAAGCGGTCGACGGCACCACTGTTCGGGATCCGGTATGACCGCAGGCGCTGCAGCCAGTCGTTGTACTCGGCCATCGTTGTGCGGAACGCGACGTGGTGCACACTGCCTGCGCCAGGCTGCGCCGGAGGCAAATCGGGTTGCTCAGCGACGTGTAGCTCGGCACCCGCCCCTCCCTGGCCCATTTCGAACACGTAGATGGTGTCCGAGAGGCGCTGTGGGTGCGGATACTGGCGGACAAGCCGCATGTTCAGCACTTCCGTCAGGACAGCTGCCGTGTAGTCGAGTTTCGGAACGCTGAGCTGAATTGGCCCCTCTCCGCGAATCTGGAACTCGGCGGGGACGGAGCTCTTTTCCCACGCGTTCAGCGGCTCCTTCGGGCCACCGGGCTCCGTGGTGCCGCCATCGTCGATGAGGGCGAGGCGTTGACCTTCGGGATCTTCGAAGAAAATCGTCGCACGTCCGTCGATCACGGCCGTTTCTGTATGCAGGACGCCTTGCTCGGTCAGCCACTTGTCCCACCACGCTAGCGCCTGTGAGCCGTGGACGCGCAGGTAAGTACGGGTGATGCTGTGGGTGCCGCGGCGCTCACTCGGTACGTCCCAGTCGAAGAACGTGAGGTCGTTGCCAGGCGCCCCGCGTCGGTCGCCGCTGTAAAACAGGTGGTACGCGCTGACGTCGTCCTGGTTGACGCTGCGCTTGACGAGGCGCAGCCCTAGTACTTTGGTGTAAAATTGGTAATTGTCACGAATGCGTGCTGATACTGCGGTTAAGTGGTGGATCCCGGTGAGGTCCATCCCACATCCCTCCTGACTGTAGCGTAGCTTGCCCTATCTGTGTTTGAGACTTGCTTACATACATACTATAATACAGTCAGTGAAAAAAAGTAAGTATAACGGAGGTTGACATATGCAGAATGAGGGATTGAATTTCGTACATCGGCTCATACAGGCGCCTGGACAAAGTCGTCGGACGCTGGTCTTGTTGCACGGGACGGGTGGAGACGAGTCGGATTTGTTGCCGCTTGGCCGCGCGCTTGATCCCGAAGCCGCCCTGCTTGGTGTTCGCGGCAAAGTGATGGAAGGCCCGATGCCACGCTTCTTCCGCCGTTTGGAGGAAGGCGTGTTTGACGTCGAGGACCTCGTGTTTCGGACACACGAACTGGCCGACTTTCTGCGTGGCGCTGTGGCGACCTACGGCCTCGATGCAGCGAACTTGGTTGCGGTCGGTTACTCGAACGGAGCCAACATCGCAGCAAGTATGCTGTTGCTTGAGCCGGATGTGCTCACACACGCGGTGTTGCTTCGGTCGATGGTGCCATTAGTACCGGAGCAACTGCCGGATCTGACGGGGCGGCGGGTGTTCATGGCGTCCGGCCTGCACGATCCGATTCTACCTGCCGACAACGCACAGCGCCTGGCGGACATGCTAAAGCAGGCGGGGGCAGATGTGGACTTGCAGTGGAGCAACGCGGGCCACGGGCTGCTAGAGCACGAGGTGGAGCAGGCTCGGGCGTTCGTGGCCAGTCTCGGCTGAACGAATTCTCCACGTTGATAGTCCTTACTTGCGAGTCTCGGCTGCATGAATTGTCCATGTTCCGTGCGGCCGGACGGCAGTGGATTGTGGTAGCATGGGCTGTGTGAAGGGTGTGATCAGATAAGGTGATTGCAACGCAGAAGACCAAGGAATTGCTTAGCTGGATTTGGCCGATCCTCATTGGCGTCTTGATCGCACTTAGTATCCGGCAGTGGGTTGCGGAACCTGTGCGCGTCCCCTCCGCCTCCATGTATCCGACGATCCCGGCGCTTGATGCGCAGAACCAGTCGTATGTACTGGTCAACAAGATCCCGGTCGAATTCGGACACCTGTACCGCGGCGAAGTTGTTGTGTTTCACTGGCCAGACAACCCGAAGAAGCTGTTCGTCAAGCGCATCGTCGGGATGCCGAATGACACCATCACGGTGACTGAACATGCGGTCTATATCAATGGGAAGAAACTCGTCGAGACCAACCCGGGGATCGCGAAGTCAAACGGCCCGTACCTTGGGACCTGGCACGTGCCGCCGGGGCACTATTTTATGTTGGGAGACAATCGTCCGATCTCAGACGACAGCCGTCTGTGGGTACATAAGTACGTGGCGCGCAGCGCCATTGTCGGTGAAGCGGAGTTCGTGTTGCTGCCGATCAACAAGATGACGCACATCAATCAGTCCTTGCAAGGGTGACGATGCGGATGCGAACGGGTGGCGTAGTGGTGCGGGAGTGGCTGGAGTCGAGCGGGATCGACCACTTCTTCCACGTACCAGGTGAGACGTTTTTGCCGATTCTTGACGCGCTTTTGGATTCGTCGGTGACACTGGTCACGTGTCGCCACGAGTCTGGCGCATCGTTTGCCGCGGCTGCCTATGCGCGTCACGGCCGTCGACTGGGCGTGTGCATGGGCACACGCGGCCCTGGCGCGAGCAACCTCACGATTGGCCTACATACGGCGATGTACGAAGCGCTGCCGCTCGTAGTGCTGCTCGGCCAGGTGCCGACGACGGTTCTCGACAGCGGCGCTTTTCAGGAAGTCGATCTCAAGTTCCTCTATGCGCCGGTCTCGAAGCAGGTGTTCTACGTAGCGGAAGCGGAGTCACTGCCAGGTGTGCTTCGGCAAGCCGAACTGACAGCGCTCACCGGTCGACCGGGACCGGTCGTCGTCGTTTTGCCGCAAAACCTGCTCGGTCAGGCGGTCGCAGCGCCCATGCCGCCGCGCGCCGCGGTCGTGACGCGAGGCCATGTGTCGGCTACTGACGTAGCGCCCGTGATGAATGCACTCGCGTCTGCAGAGCGGCCGGTGGTTCTGTCTGCGGTTGACTGGAGCGATTCAGAGCAACGCGCGTTGGCAGACGTTGTGTCACGGCTCGGCCTGCCCGTGATCAACGCCTGGCGCTACTACGCGTCGTTTCCAAATCGCCACAACAACTTCTGTGGGAACCTCGGCCTCGGCGCTCCCAAAGCGGTGGATGCTGCGCTGCGTGCGGCGGACGTCATCGTCGGGCTCGGCCAGGTGCTCGAGGACGTCAACTTGGGTGGCGGTTCGAAGCTTGGCGTCGACGCAGACCTGACGGTGGTCTGCCCCTACACAGACGCGGCCGGTACGCGCCGTACCGGCAGTGCCGCCGTGCGCTTTGTCACGGTCCATCCGGCAGCGTTTGTTGCGGGA
>JAKAXI010000187.1 GCA_021816665.1 Bacillota bacterium
TACCACCGCGATCACGCTCGCGTAGGTGTCATTTTGACACCTACCACCGAGGCCATGCACGTGTAGGTGTCACGCGCCGATCTACCACCGCGGCCCCGTTCGCGTAGGTGTCATTTTGACACTTGCCACCGCGACCCCGCATGTGTAGGTACGAAGCGCCGACCTACTTTCGCGGCGGCAGCGGACCTAGGTATTGGTACAAGTTCGTCTGAATCCGGCCGTTGTAGAGCTTGCGCTTCTTGTCTGAGCGTTTGCCGTACAGCCGTTCGAAGTCAGTTGCCGAGGTGATCACGAACACCGACCACGTCTTTTGTGCCCTGAGCGACTCACCCATCGACCGGTACAAGGCATCAACCTGCTTCTTTTCGCCGATGCGCTCACCGTATGGCGGATTTGTGACAATGCAGCCGTATGGGCGTGGTGGAGCAAAGTCTGTCACATTTCGTTGTTCCACGCGCACACAGTCCGCCACCCCGGCCTTTTTGACGTGAAACCGGGCGAGGCTCAACACCTCGGGGTCAATGTCGCTCGCTGTAATATCGAGCTCAACGTCCGTGCGGATTGCGGCTTTGGCTTCTGAGCGAGCGTCGCCCCATACCTTTGTGGGGCAGATTTCCCAGCGCTCAGCGTCAAAGTCGCGCATCAGCCCAGGGGCTTGGTTGCGCCCGAGGAGAGCGGCTTCAATCGCAATTGTGCCGGAGCCACAGAGCGGATCGGCGAAAGGCCGGTGCGGTTGCCAGCGACTCAGCTGCACGAGCGCGGCAGCAAGCGTCTCCCGAATCGGTGCAGCGGCCGTCAACATTCGATATCCGCGCTTGTGCAGGCCCGCGCCGCTCGTGTCGAGAGTGAGGGTGACTTCGTCTTTCAGAAGGGACACTTCAATTGAGTAACGCGCTCCTGTCTCTTCGAACACTTCGCGCTTGTAACGCTTGCCGAGCGAATCGACAATCGCTTTCTTGACAATGCTCTGGCAAGCCGGAACACTTGACAGTGTCGACTTTAAGGACTTGCCACTGACTGGGAATGACGCGTCTTCGGGCAATAGGTCAGGCCAATTTAACGCTTTTGTTCCTTCAAACAATTCATCGAACGTCTCGGCTTGAAAGCGTCCGACCACGATCACAATCCGGTCAGCCGAACGCAGCCACAGGTTGGCTCGGGCAATCGCCTCCGGACCACCCGAAAACTCGACAAAGCCGTTCTCGGTTCGCGTTGGCGGATAGCCGATCTGCTCGAGTTCCCGTTTCACAACCGCTTCAAGGCCGAACGCGGTCGTAGCTTGTAAAGTGAAGGTCGCGGAGGTGGGCGGCTGGTCTAGGGTCACGCGCAGTGCTCCTCTCAAATGGTGGGTTTACGCATCCTCGATAAAGGTCTGCTGGTGCGGTGCGCTGGCAGGGGCCGCCCGAACCGTTAGTTTGCTGAGAATTTGGGACAACCTGCAAACATCTGCTAGGGATTATACCCCTGTACGCTACCTCATTCTAGGACGCTTCCCTGCAAATCACTTTTTCGAAAGTCCGTCGGGTTGGACTCGCGCTGTCTGTTTGTTATCCTCAAGGATAGCGAAAGGGGGAACTAGGCGTGATCCGCAAATTGACAGTCATTCTGGTTGTCCTAGTAACCGTCTTCATCGGCTTTGGGCTGATCATCCCAGTTCTGCCACTGATGGTTTCACACGTTGGCGCTAAGCCGTACAACCTTGGACTCATGCTCGCAGTGTACTCGGCTGTGGCGTTTGTTCTCTCGCCTTTGTGGGGGCGTGTCTCGGACCGCATCGGCCGCAAGCCGGTCCTCGTCATCGGTCTCGTCGGGTATGCCGTGAGTTTCCTGGTCTTTGGCCTCGCCTCGCACATCTTGTGGCTCATGTACGTCGCCCGAATCATCGGGGGTGGCTTCTCAGGCGCAGTCACCGCGACGGCGATGGCGTACGTCGCCGATGTGACGACGCCCGAGGAGCGCACCAAGGGAATGGCGTTCGCGGGAGTATCGATCGGACTTGGGTTTATTTTGGGACCTGCGATTGGCGGTATCCTCAGCGTCTACGGTGTTGCCGTTCCCTTCTTCACAGCCGCAGGGCTTGCGCTTGCAAATGCCATTTGGGCGGCTACATCTCTGCGCGAGTCGCTGACGCCAAACGGGCGTGGTGCTGTCGAGAAGCGCCCCTCGCGTTGGACAGCGTTTACGGGGCCCCTGCGCTACCTCTATCTGGTTGACTTTGTCGCGCAGTTTTCGATCGCGGCGCTAGAAGGCTGTTTTCAGTACTTCGAGATGGCGCGAATTGACGCGACTGCGCAGGAGATCGGCTGGATGTTCGCGATCTCGGGGGTTGTCGGCGCCTTGGTCCAAGGCGGCATCGTTCAGCGCTATGTGACGCAAGGCCGAGAAGTCCCCGCCATGTACATCGGGTTGTTCGTCTCCGGCGTTGGCCTGTGGCTGATTACTTTTTCGAGCAACTTTGCGACAGCAACCCTGTTTATGACCATTTTTGGTGCAAGTAACACAGTGATCAAGCCTACGTTAACTTCAGTCATCACAAAACGGACCACTTTGGGTCAAGGACTGACCAACGGTCTGTTGTCATCGATGGACAGCCTGGCGAGAGTCGTCGGCCCGCTCACGGCTACCCTGCTCTTTCAGGTTCATATGAGTCTTCCGTTTTTCGTAGCTGCGGCTGTAGCTCTGTTGGCGATGGTACTGGTCTATGCGTATGCCCATTCGCGCCAAGAACCCGAGAGACTCCTGACGGATACGGTTTGAAAATATAGTCCTTGTGATGGGTTTAATCCCGTAAGCCTGTAGGGCAGAGTGGTAAGGTGACGTGAAGACACTTGGAGATGCAAGTTTGATCCGCATGCCGAGGCACAGGAGTGCAGTGTCAAGTCATCATGACCCGCCAAGGAGTGTATAGTGTGCACAACATCGCGTCGTGGTTACCGACCGCGATCACGCACATGTCACAACGAGTGGACCGTTTGTTCTATATCGTGTTGGGTATCTGCGCATTGTTCTTCGTTGTCGTTGAATTTCTGCTTGTGTTGTTGATCGTGCGCTACCGTCGGACGCGCAAAAATCGGACAGGCAAGGCGGTTCATGGAAACAAGTCGCTGGAAATCACATGGACCCTCATCCCTACGGTGATTGTGGTTGCCATCGGCGTGATTAGTTTGCGAATTGTGTACGCTGAACAAAACACCCCAGTTGGCGCCACCGCCAACACCATCCATGTCACGGGTCACATGTGGCAGTGGGAATTCAAGTACAGCAATGGTGTCGACGTTTCGAGCTGGGACGACACGTTTGAAGTGCCGGCTGGTCAGCCGGTTCTGTTTGACATAACGTCGGCAGACGTCATCCACGGTTTCTACATCCCCTCTGTCCGGATTCAGCAGGATGCGCTGCCAGGGCGCCAGACGCGGTTTTGGGTGAATGTCGACCCTAAGTACATCGGCAAATCCTTTCCAGTTCCGTGTGATCAGTTCTGTGGGTTAGCCCACTCGAAAATGCGCGCGACCATGAAAGTTGTGTCTCCAGCTGAGTACCGGCAGTGGCTGGCACAGCAGCTCCGCAAGCAACAATCCAGCACCTGAGGAGCAGGTCACTCGCGTAGATTAAGACTTTTGAGTGGGGTGAGAGGCTGGATGGAAGCGGCACGTCAAGCACCACGACACAAGTCGTTCTTTCGAGATTGGATGTTGACGGTCGACCACAAGAAAATCGGCATCATGTACGGTGTGACTTCGCTGTTCTTTTATCTGGTCGGTGGTTTATTTGCACTTGGGGTACGCACTCAGTTGTCGTCGCCATACGGCACATTCGTATCCTCTCAGACCTATAACGAGTTGTACACTATGCACGCCACAATCATGGTCTTCCTTGTCATCATTCCGATGTTAACAGGTGCCTTTGGGAACTACCTGGTTCCGCTTCAAGTGGGTGCCCGTGAAATGGCGTTCCCGCGCCTGAATGCGCTCAGTTACTGGCTGTATTTGCTTGGCGGCTTGGTTTTAATGGCTGGTATGTGCATTGGCATGCCAGATGCGGGCTGGACCTCTTATCCACCCTACAGCATCCAATCCCAAGGCCCTGGCATTGACTTCTGGGTGATGACGGTCCACTTGGTCAGTCTCGCGTCGATTCTCGGAGCCATTAACCTCATCGTTACCGTGATTAAGATGCGGGCCCCCGGTATGACATTCAATCGCATGCCCCTTTTCACGTGGAGTATGTTCGTCACCGCGTTCATCCAGCTGTTTGCGACGCCGGCATTGACAGGGGCCCTCACAACGCTCCTTCTCGACCGGCACTTTGGCACCGCTTTCTACAACGCGGCCCAGGGCGGCGACCCGATGCTCTATCAGCACCTGTTCTGGTTCTATTCACACCCCGCTGTCTACATCATGATTTTGCCGGGCTTTGGTATTATCTCTGAAGTGTTGCCGGTATTCGCTCGCAAACCGATTTTCGGTTACCACGCGATTGCCTATTCCAGCGTCGCGATTGGATTCCTCGGTTTTTTCGTGTGGGCGCACCACATGTTTGTCGCTGGTATGCAGATGTCTGCCGGCATTCCGTTCATGATCACGTCGCTGCTCATCGCTGTGCCCACTTCTGTGAAGGTCTTCAACTGGCTCGCGACGATTTGGGGCGGGGCGGTCGAGTACTCAGTGCCAATGCTGTTCGCGTCGCTCGGCTTTATTGGCTCGTTCATCATCGGCGGTTTCAGCGGCGTCATGCTTACCTCTGTACCGCTTGATCTGTCTCTTCACGATACCTACTTCATCGTTGCGCACATTCACTACGTGCTGTTTGGCGGTAGCGTCATGACCATCATGGCGGGCCTGTTCTTCTGGTTCCCGAAGGT